>CALBXO010000879.1 GCA_937890335.1 uncultured Pseudomonadota bacterium
CGCCTGTCGGGACGCTGGACCATCAGCCCGACCAAGAACGGCAAGGGGGCGAAATTCGTCTACTTCTGCCACGCCGAGGGCGGCGGCAACGTCCCCGACTTCCTGGTCCAGAACGGCCAGGTCTCCTTTCTTGAGGGCGTCCTCAACGGCCTGCGCGACCGCGCAAAGGAAAAGGCCGCGAAGTAACCATGCGCGGAAGCGGCGGTGTCTCCGCGTCCGCAGCAGGTCTCTTCGCTCCTGACGCGTCTAACGCAGCGTCCTCACAGGTCGAAAGCCGTATGCGGCGAGGCGGGACTCCGGCTGGGCCGGAAAGCGTCTGCCCACCCTCCATTGGAGGGCGTCCAGCGTCTGGCCACGTCCCGTGTAGGCGCCCCCCTTCAGGACTCTGCGCTCCCCGTCGGGCGCACCAAGGGGGTCCACGCCGCCCTCGAGCTCGTCGGCATAGCGAGACCAGGTCCACTCCGAGACGTTTCCGAGTGTGTCGTACAGTCCACGCGCATTCGGAGCCTTCTGGGCGACGGGATGCGGCGTGTTGCGGGCGTCGAATGTGGTCCACGCCAGCTCGGCGTACTTGGTGGACGGCGGCGTGGGCAGCCCTGAACCCGCCGCGAGCTCCCACTCGGCCTCCGTGGGCAGGCGGTACCCGGGGCAGTCCAATCCGGCGAACTCCACGCGTTCGCAGCTGTAGTTCAGGCCGGGAACACCCAGTGAACCCGGGCGCCCATCGGAGCACCCGTCGAGCACGTAGCAAGCTGCGAAGCCTTCGGCTTCCGACTTGCGATTGCAGTACGCCAGGGCGCTGTACCAATTGATCAGATCCGCAGGCAGATCGGGTCGAGAGCCCATTCGCGCGCGGTCGGGATAGCCGGGGAGGTCGCCCGCATTGTGGGCAAAGAAGTCCGTCCCCATCAGCGCGCGCCACTGTCCCTGGGTCACCTCCGTCGCCTGGATGCTGAACCTGCGCGTGAGCCGCACGGGTACCGGGCCTTCGTCGGCCCTGCGCCCCTCCTCCTCGAGGGGTGATCCCAGCAGGAACACGGCGGGTTCCACGACAATCCACCGGTCGGCGACAGATGTGCCCCCGGACCCCGGCGCGAACGGCACCACGGGCGCCACCGCCACCGCCGGTGTGCCGCTTTCCGGCAAGCTCGCCAGCGTCGCCGCACCGGCGACCGCCAGCGCAGCTGCCGCGGCCGCCAACCCCCACGGCCATCGACGGGAGCCGGTAACGACAGGCTGCGCCCGCTCGCCCGTCCGCAGCTCCGACGCCAACTGGCCCAGGGCCGCTCGCCGGCGCGGGTCGATCAACGCCACTGGGGGCATGGCCCGGTCCAGAAGCCTGTCCAATTCCTCGTCGTGAGGCAGTACATCCAGGTGTTCGACGCTGTTCACGGTGGGCCTCATGGGTTCAGAAACTCCGACAGCTCCGCGCGCAAGCGCACGCGAGCCTGGTGGAGGTGGTACTTGACCGCCCCGACGGTCAGTTCGAGGACGGCGGCGGAGTCGGCGTGCGAGAGCCCGGCGCGGTGCAACGCAAAGACCTGGCCCTGCCTGGGCGTGAGCGAGTCCATGGCGAGCTCCAACGCCCGCTCCAGCTGCGTGTGCCGGAGGCTGGCGTCCGGGGCCGGGCCGCGGTCTACGGGATCGAGCTGCTCGGGACCCAGAGGGCGCTCGCGACGTTGCGTGGCGCTCCCGAGCACGTCGAAGCATCGATTGCGCGCGATGGTGTACAGCCAGGCCCTGAAACGGCCCGAGGCCTCGTACGTCGGGGCCCGCACGATCACGCGGGCAAAAACATCCTGGGTGACATCGGCGGCGACCTCACGCGAGACCCGCGGGCCGATGATGTGCAGTACATAGGTGGAGACACCCATCTGGTGCCGGTCCACCAAGGCCATGAACGCCTCGTGGTCACCCCGGCCAAAGCGCGCCATCAGCGCATCGTCGTCTTCGACGGCGGGGGCCGCCTCTCGATCCTGCTGTGATGGATCTCGCACGTGGATTCTCGTCCGCACTCTCTGCATCGCTCACCCTCCGAACACCTTCCCTGCTCTCAACGAAACAGGGGCGGCTCGGTTTGGGTGTGCCTTGCAAAACTTCGCGCAGCGCGCGCGGCGATCGATGCAGCCAGCGGCCGAGCGGGGGCCGGATCAGCGCCCCTTGAAGTCGGCTGGTCGCTTCTCTCGGAACGCGCGCGCCCCCTCTTTGCCGTCCTCCGAGTTGTGCACCGGCCAGCCAATCGCGATGTCCTTGGCCAGCGCCTCGGTCTCGCTCAGACACTCGCCCTCGCGCAGCGACCGCAGGATCCCCTGCACCGCCAGCGGCCCGTTGGCGGCAATCTTCCCCGCCAGCTTCCGGGCCCGAGTCAGTGCCTGTCCATCTTCGACGACACTGCCGATCAGGCCAAACGACAGCGCCTTCTCCGCGTCGATGGATGCACCCGTCAGAAGGATCTCCGCCGCCATGGTGTAGGGAATCTGCCGCGCCAGCCGCACGACCGAGCCCCCGAGCGGGTACAGACCCCACTTGACCTCACTGAGGGCGAAGCGAGCGGACTTGCCGGCCACACGAATGTCGGTGCCCTGCAGGATCTCGGTCCCGCCGCCGTACGCGATTCCCTCCACAGCGGCGATCAGGGGCTTCTTGAGCCGCCGGTTGCGCAGGAACGCCTTCCAGTGCAGCTCGGGGTCCTCGCGGAACTTCGCGTGCCATGGACTGTCGCTCTGGTCTTTGTGCATCAGCTTGAGGTCCGCCCCGGAGCTGAAATTGCCGCCGGCGCCCGTCAGAATTGCCACGCGGATCTCGGGGTCCTCGTCGATGGAATCCCACGCGTCCGACAGCTCGGCCAGCAGCCGAAGATCCATGGCGTTGAGGACCTTGGGCCGGTTCAGCGTCACGACGGCCACATAGCCCTCCTTCTCCAACAGCACGTGCGGTTCAGTCATCGATCTTCCCTTGCTCTGGGTAGTGGAACGTGTTCTAGTTCTTCGCTAGAACACGTTCTAGTCCGAACCGCCTACCCAGGCAAGGCTCACGGAGGCTTCGTTGGCCGACTCCCTCGCAGACAAAATCGCCGCTCGACCCGAGTGGCTTCAAGACGTATCCGACCCCGTCACCTACGCGAAGCACGGCGTGCCGCACGAGACCTTCGACTGGATTCGCGCCAACGACCCTGTCTACTGGACGGAGTCGGCGGAGGGCTACAAGGGATTCTGGGTCGTGTCCAAGTACGACGATGTCGTGCGCATCTCCAAGGACCCGGCGACGTTCTCCTCGCACCGCGGCGGGAGCAACATCGAGGACTACGACGAGTACGATCTCAACAACATCCGCATGATGTTGATCAACATGGACCCGCCGCAGCACGTGAAGTTCCGCCGGCTGGTCAAGAAGGGGTTCACGCCGCGCATGGTGGCGATCATGGAGCCCCAGATTCGCGACGAGATCGACGACATCTTCGCCTCCCTGCCCAAAGAGCGCGCCTGCGACTTCGTCAAACACATCGCTGCCGAGCTCCCACTGCGCGTGATCTGCCGGCTGATGGGCGTGCCCTTTGAGGACCGGAGCAAGATCTTTGATTGGTCCAACCGCCTCATCGGCTTCTCCGACCCGGAGTTCCAGACCTCCCTCGAGGACGGTCGCATGGCGGCCATGGAGCTGTGGATGTACGCCGAGAGCCTGGCGGAGACCCGGCGCGGCACAGAGGGCGAGGATCTCGTTCGGGTCCTGCTCAACGCCACCGTGGATGGAGACTCGCTGACCGAGATGGAGTTCGACAGCTTCATGCTCCTGCTCAGCGTGGCCGGCAACGAGACCACCCGCAACGCCATCAGCGCCGGTCTGCTCACGCTCCTCAAACACCCAGATCAATGGGAGCGGCTCAAGAACGAGCCCGAGCTCATCCCAACGGCGGTGGAGGAGATTCTGCGCTGGCACCCGCCGGTGATGTACTTCCGCCGCACCGCGACCCAGGACTGCGAGGTCCGGGGACAGAAGATCAAAGAAGACGACAAACTCTGCATTTACTACACCTCCGCCAACCGCGACGAAGACATCTTCGAGAACGCTGGGACATTCGACATCGCGCGCCAGGAGAACCACCACCTGGCCTTCGGCGTCGGCCAGCACTTCTGCCTTGGCGCGAGCCTGGCGCGGCTGGAGATGCAATTGCTGTTTGAGAAGCTCATCGAGTACATGCCGGACGTCCGCGTCACCGGCGACCTCCGTCGGCTCCAGAGCAACTTCATCAGCGGTTACAAAGAGATCCCGGTCGCCTGGTGATGGACGAGCGCGAACTCAGGCATGCCCTGGGCGCGTTCGCCACGGGGATCACCGTGGTGACCACCCATGGCCCCGACGGGCCTGTCGGCGTGACCGCGAGCTCGTTCAACTCCGTCTCCATGGACCCGCCCCTGGTGCTGTGGAGCTTGTCCAAACGGTCCGCGAGCCTGGCTGCGTTTCAGAGCCACCGACGGTGGGTCATCAATGTGCTGGGCGAGTCCCAGCGCGACATCTCCAACCAATTCGCACGCCGTGGGCCGGACAAATTCGCCGGCGTCGAGACGGACGACGACAGCGCGGGCCCCGTGCTGCGCGGTACCGTAGCGACATTCGTGTGCGACACAGAACATGAGTACGACGGCGGCGACCACATCATCCTGGTGGGTCGCGTCACACGCTTCGTCGGCTCCAAAGCAGGCCCGCCCCTGCTCTACTTCCGGGGCGGCTACCGCGAGATTGGCGCGGTCGACCATCCGTTCCCTGCGGACGACGATTGGCAGTCGTGGAGCCAGTGACTGTCGGGCCTTGCAGGCCAAACTGAAACATGTTCTAGTCTGGACTGAAACACGTTCTAGCTGACGGAGACCACATGTCTGTGCACCCCCTCGTCGACAAGGCTCGCGCCCTCGCACCCGCCCTGCGGGAGCGTCGCGCCGCCGCCCAGGAGCTGCGAAGGGTACCCGATGAGACCATCGCGGACTTCCAGGAGGCCGGCTTCTTCCGCATGCTGGCACCCTCAGCGTACGGCGGCCTCGAGGTGCACCCCAACGTCTTCTTCGACGTGCAGATGATCGTCGCCGCCGCGTGCCCTTCGTCCGCATGGGTGCTCGGCGTCGTCGCCGTGCACAACTGGCAGCTGGCGCTCTTTGATCCACAGGCCCAGGAAGATGTCTGGGGAGAGGACACAGGCACGCTCATCTCGTCTTCCTACGCCCCAACCGGCAAGGTCGAGCGCGCCGACGGCGGCTACACGGTCAGCGGGCGCTGGTCCTTCTCCAGCGGCTGTGACCACTGCCAGTGGGTGTTCCTCGGCGGCTTTGCGCCGGTGGACGCCGGACCGCCGGACATGCGCACGTTCCTCATCCCGCGCAGCGACTACGTCATCGAGGACACCTGGCACGTCGCCGGACTCCAGGGGACTGGCTCCAAAGACATCGTCGTGGCCGGCGCGTTCGTCCCGGAACACCGCACGCACAAGATGATCGACGGGTTCAAGCTCAACAGCCCCGGCAACGCGCTCAACGACGCGCCGCTGTACAAGATCCCCTTCGGCCAGATCTTCGTGCGCTCCGTGTCCACCAGCGCCATCGGCATGGCCGAAGGAGCGCTGGATGTGTTCAACTCCGTGGCCCGCAGCAAGATCGCGGCGAGCGACAAGACGCAGGTTCGCGAGGACCCGTCCGCCCAGATGATCTCGGCCAAAGCCGCCTCCATTGTCGCCACGGAGAAGACCATCCTCCGGCGCAACTTTGACGAGATGATGGCACGCGCCGAGGCTGGCGACGGCTTTGACGTGCCCACGCGCGTGCAGTGGCGCTACGAGTCCGCACAGGCCGCCGCGCGCTGCTGTGAGGCCATTGAGATGCTGTTCACCGGCAGCGGCGGCCGCGCCATCTTCCTCGACAACCCGATGCAGCGTTACTTCCAGGACATCCACGCCGCACGCGCCCACTACGCCAACAACCCCGACAAGCCCGCGCGCAATTGGGGCCGGGTCCAGTTTGGCCAAAAGACCCAGGACTATTTCCTATGAGTATCTCTGCGCTGGGCTATCTGGAGTTCGAGGTCTCGAGCCTCGACAAATGGGAGGCATTCGCCACCCGCGTTCTCGGTGTCGCGTTCCAGCGCGAGGGCCAATCCGCCACTCTGCGTTGGGACGAGCGTCCTGCCCGCGTGTTCCTCACCGAGGGACCCAAGGACGATCTGACCACCCTGGGATTCGAGTGCGCCAGCGACGCCGACCTCGACGACACCGTGGCGCGCCTCCGCGCAGCCGGCGTGGACGTCACCGAGGGCAACGCGGCCCAATGCGCCCAACGCAGCGTGCGCCGGCTGTTCCACTTCCGCGAGGCGTGCGGCAACCGCGCCGAGGTCTTCGCGGGCGGCACAGACGTGGGCGCGTTCACGAGCGAGCTGGTGCCGAGCGGATTCGTCACCGGTGAGCAGGGCCTCGGACACATCGTGCTGCGCGCGCGGGATCGGGACGCCGCGGAGGCCTGGTACATCGACGTGCTCGGCTTTGGCCTCAGCGACCACATCATCACGGACATCGGCGGGTTCAAGGTAGACATCGCCTTCCTCCACACCAACCCCCGCCACCACAGCGTCGCGCTGGGCGAGAACCTCCCCAAGAGGCTCCACCACATGATGCTTCAGGTCGGGACGTTGGACGACCTCGGCAAGTGCTACGACCGCGCCAAGGACAACCGCGTCCCCATCACGCAGAGCATCGGGCGGCACCCGAACGACGAGATGGTCAGCTATTACGCGCTGACGCCGAGCGGGTTCGAGTACGAGTATGGCTGGGGCGCGCGCACCGTCAGCGACGACCACCAGGCGACAACGTACGACCACATCAGCCGCTGGGGACACCGCCGTCCGCGTTCGATGATGCCGCCGCCCAGGCCCCCGCGTCTGCCCCGCGGCACCCCGGAATC
>CALBXO010000880.1 GCA_937890335.1 uncultured Pseudomonadota bacterium
GGTGGTCGCCACGAGGTTGCCCTGCACTGTAGCGCGCACGATGGTGCCGCCGTGGTCCTGGCTGCCCTCCAGCAACACCCGGCTGCGCAGCAGCTCGGTCTGCTGGCCGTCATTCTCGATGAACTGCAGCACCGCCGCGTCCTCCACGTCGCTCACGTCGGGCAGCTCGTGGTCGTCGGGGCTGAGAGTCACCGTCGTGGTGAAGCCCCGGTGGCCCGCCGCTGTGATGCCGAGCTCGTAGGTGCCCGGTGGCAGCGCCACAAACTGAAACTGCCCGCGCCCGGCGTCCGCGCCGGACATCGGCACGATCCTCTGCACCTGTGGATTGGTGAGTGTCGCGTAGGCGCGGTTGCCCCAGTCCTGAAGGGGCCCCAGCGTGCTCACGACCTCCCCGTGGAGCGTCGCCACAGGCGTCGGCTGCATCCGGAACGGCGGTTCGTTCTCTTCGGGACTGTCGATGGTGAATTGCCCGGTCTGGGCGTCCCACAACAACGTGACCGGGGCATGCGATGTGTAGCCCTCTCGGGTCAGCGTGAGCGTGTGGGTCTCCGGTGTCAGGCGCAGCGTGAAGCTGCCGTCCTCAGCGCTCAGGTTGGTGTCCACGACCGTCTCGCCCCGGCGCGCACGAATGACAACGGACTCCAGCGGCGTATCCATGGGACCCAGAACGGAGGCCGCGAAGCCCACACTGTCCGGTGTGAGGTCGATGGGCGCGAGCGCTACGCCCTCCTCCGGCACCACGACGGGCAGCGTGCGCGGGAGGTGTCCCAGCACCTGGACGTTGAGGTCGTAGCTGCCGGGGCGCAGACCCGGTACGTCAAACAACCCCTCGTCGCCCTCGGTTGTGACCACGGCGAGCCGTTGGACGCCCTGCCCGTAGAGCACCACCAGGCTGCGGGCTTGCCAGTCCGTGAGGCCACGTGGGCTCGTGAGTCTCCCGCTCAGCAGCGCAGTCTGGTTGGGGACGAGCTGGAACACTTCGCCATCGAGGCGTCGTGCCTCGTACTCAAAATGTCCGCCGTCATTCTCGTCTTCATCCGAGAACCACGCGACGCTGCGCTCGCCGCTGGACTGGTAGCCCTCGCGGGAGAAGGTCAGGAGGTGGTCCTCGCGGGAGGTCTGCGCCACAAAGACGCCGCGCTCGTCCGTCAGGGTAGTGAAGAGAAGGTTTCCGTCGATGCGGCCGCGGACGATGATGTCGCTGTGATCGCCCTCGTCGCCCAGGTCGCCGAGCCGGACGGTTCCCCGAATGAGCGTGGCCGTCTCCTCGTCAAAGGCCTCAGGCCGCAGCGTCAGGGGGTCGGCCACGTTGGGCCCCTCCACCAGAGTGAGCGTGGTCGTGACGTTCACATGACCCGTGGCCGAGACGCTGAGCATGTACTCGCCCGGCGGCAAGCTGCGGAACTGAAAGGAGCCATCGCTCAGGACAGGTTCGATTCGCCGGGTCTCTGCGTCGGTGCTGACGAGGGCCACGAACGCGCGGTTGGACCAGTCTACGATCTGGAGTGGACTCTCCAATGTCCCCGTGAGAGTCGCGGTCGGCAAGGGCGACATCTGGACGCCTTCGAAGGTCTCCAGCGGTTCGCCGAGCACCTCGAAGTGGCCCTCTGCGGTGTTCCAGGAGACATCCAGCGTGCGGTCTTCATAGCCCTGGCGGGAGAACGAGAGCCGCTGGTCTTCCCGTGAGGTTTGCATCACAAAAGACCCACTCCGGCCCGTGACACCGCTGGCGACGGGGACGCCGACGACGCTGGCCTGCACCAACGTCCCGCTGTGGTCCGCATCGGGGGCTCGGTCCGCCAACAAGATGCTGCCGCGCAGGATGGCGCCGGTCGCCTCCCTCTCGAGCGCGATGGTGTCGAGGACTTCCAGAAGGTCGTCCAGGTCGGCGGCGACGACCGTCCGCCGCGCCGAGATGTGGCCTCGCGCGGACACAAAGAGCGTGTAGTCGGCCAACGGCAGGCCGTCGAATTGGAAGGCCCCCAGGTTCTGCCCGTCGCGCTCCAGGTTGACCACGGGCGCGATGCGCTGCACGGACTGGTCGGCGCTGACCAGGGTGACCAGCGCGCGGCTCGGCCAATCCGTGGGTTCCAGCGGGCTCGACAAGGTGCCGCGGACCTCGGCCGTCGGGATCGTGCGCAGGGTCAACGCTGCGTCTTCGATCGCGACGCCGTCCACCGCGAAGCGACCGGCGAGCTCGCCCTGTGTCGTCCATCGTGCGGTGACCTCCAGGGCGTCGAACCCCGCGCGGGTGAAGGTGAGTGTGTGGTCAATGGGGGCCACGCTCAGGACAAAGTTCCCACTGGCGTCGGTCAGCGTCGTGCCGACCAACGTGCCGCCGATGCGGGCGCGCACGATGATGTCCCCGTGGCTGTCCGCGCCCTCGAGCTCGGCGCGGCCTCGGAGCGCGACTGCGTCTTCGGAGCCGGCCGTCACCGGGGTCAACGTCAACGCGCCCACCTCGGCCGCGGGCTCGCCGTCGCGGGCCGAAAACTCCCCAACAAACGGCACAAAGCCCTCCCAGCGGACCTGCACCAGGAATCGCCCCGGCTCAACCAGGGCCAGGTCAAACGCGAATTGACCCTCCGCGTCGATTCCAACGGGCTCGTCACGGCCGGAGACAAAGACGCGGGCGGCCTCTGGGTTTGCGTCCGGCAGGGCGGAGAAATCGACGCTACCGACCACGTCGATGCCCGGCGTGTCGTCGTCACACGCGTTTCCGTCGCCGTCGCTGTCGGCGTCGCCCTGGATGCGGTTGGCCACTCGCGGGCAATTGTCCACCGTGTCCGGCAGACCGTCGTTGTCGTCGTCGGCGTCGCAGAGGTCGCCAAGGCCGTCGGTGTCGAGATCCTCCTGGCCCGGGTTCTCGATCTCGACGCAGTTGTCTATAGCGTCCGCGACGTCGTCTCTGTCGCGGTCCGCGGTCAGGTCTGTGAGGCACCGCCCGGCCACGCAGATCTGCTCGAGCGCGCAGTCCTGGTTCCCGAGGCACTCCAGGTCGAAACACGCGCCGGAGGTCGCATCGCAGGCTTGCCCCACCCCACAATCGGAGGCGGAGAGACAGGGGCAGTCGGCGCCCAGACAGAGGTCATCGTCCTCGACACAGACGCCGTCTTCGCACAACAGGCCCACGGCGCAGTCGCTGTGTAGGCGGCATTGGGTGGTGGCCACATCCTTGGAGGCCGGGTCGGTGCAATTGGCGATCGTCAGGCAGACCAGCGCAAGCGCCACTGTGGAGGCCCGGCTTGAAAGATCGTGGCGCCACACTGGGACCCGGATGGTGGAGCCGGACTGACGCAGATTGTCGTCGGGAGAGAACCGTCTTGTGCGATCGAACATTCGCTGAACCTTGTCATCCGTGCAGGCTTGCGTGGCGTGGCGTCAGCGTACTCGACGGCGGGCCTCAGGTGCAAAATGTGCTGTTGCACGAGCGGCGGAGCCCGGCCATCCGGCAAGGCATGCTGGGGGTGGAGATGTCGCCACCCGCCCCAGGTCCGAAGTCTGGCTGTCCTCGCCGGCGACGATGGCATCGCGGGCTGCCGTCGGGCCGCGGGAGGCTCCGGGGCTGGGTCGGATCAGATCAGTAGGGTTCCAGAGAGCCGTCGGGGCGCTCGATCTGTACGCCGGGCCCAGGGCGCGCCTCCAGAATCTGTCCAACGCCCTCCAGTCCCTGCAGCATGGCCCGGACGGCGGAGCGCGACGGCGCCTGGCAGAAGACCTTCACATGCGGGCCGGCGTCGATGGTGAAGAAGACGTCGATACCGGTCTCGCGCAGGCGGCGCACGTGGTGAATCAGCTCCACCGTCAGGCCCCTCCAGTAGAGGATGCCCGGGTCGGAGGCGATGGCGCTCGCATGAAATTTGAGGCAGGAGTGCTCGGCGACCTCGCCCAGGGCGCGGAAGTCCCGCTTCATCGCTGCCATTTTTGCCTTGCCAATGTCGCGAGGAACGCTGTCCACCCATGCATTGTAATAAGGCGATGTCTGCGCAGTGGAGGTCATGGCCTCTGTGGAGCCCATGGGTTTCTCGCCCGTAGTCGTCAACACGACAAAGCAGACCAGGTCCCAATGGTCCTCGGGCAAAACCTGTACCGCGTGGGCGTCGGACCCGTCCTGCCGTTTGCCGGGCAGCATCTCGACGAAGCCGCCGTACACGCTGCGCGCGGCGGACCCGCTGCCGAGGCGCGCGAGCACGGACAACCCCTGCGTGTCCATGTCCAGGTTCAGCGCGCGGCTCGCGGCGGCGGCGAGTGCGGCAAAGCCGGACGCCGAGGAGGCGACACCCGCGGCGGTGGGGAAATCGTTGTGGGTGTAGACCGTGGCGCGGTGCTGGATGCCGGCGGCCGCGCGCACGCGGTCCAGGAACCGGCTGACCCGATCGCGTTTGGGTCCGCCGACAGCCCGCTCGCCCATCATGACCATGTCGGACTCGAACCCCTTGTCGAACTTCACGGTGGTTCGCGTGGTCAGGCCTGCGAGCGTCAGGCTGAAGCTGCCGGCGGCCGGCAGGTTGAGCGCGACGTTGCGCTTGCCCCAGTATTTGACGAGGGCGATGTTCGGATGGGCGACGGCGGTGGCCTTCATGGGCTTGGAACTCCAGCTTGGGTCACCAGCACGCGGAGTGCGCCGGCGGCCTCGAGGGCCTGCGCGACCTCAGCCTGCTGTTGTGGCTGGCACGCGGCGATGACGCAACCCCCACCGCCGGCTCCGGTCAGTTTTGCGCCCTTTGCCCCCGCTGCCCGCGCGATGTGGCAGGCGCGGTCCAGGCTCGCCGTGGAGACGCCGATGGCGGCGAGGCCGCCGTGGGCGACGTCCATGAGTTCCCCGACCGCGTCGATGTCCCCCTCGACCAAGGCCGGCAATGCCTCGCGCGTGCAGGCGCCAAGGAGTGTGAGCGCCGCGGTGAGGGGGCCGGGCCGCCGCCTCAATCGGTCGCGGACACCGTCCACCATGCGGCCCGTGTCGGCGCCGGCCTCTACCTGCGCGATGACGAGCGGCAGAGGCCGGATGGACACAGCTTGAAACTCGGGGTCTGCGCCGCGCTGGAACCGAAGCACGCCGCCCATGGCCGAGGTTGTGTGGTCTACCCCGCTGGGGTTGCTGTGGAAGACGCACTCCCATTTGCGGGCGGCCCCAAGCACAGCCGGCAGGCCCGCGTCGGGGGCCCAGTGGCGAGCGAGCGCCACCGCCATGGCCGCGCTGGAACCGAGGCCGGCGCCGGGCGGGATGGTGGAGGAAAGTCTCACCGCGCCCGTCTCGGACGCATTGAGGGCCTCAAGCAGAGCGGCCAGAGCCTCACCGAGGCGCGTGCCGTCATCGGGGTAAAAGGTGAGGTCGTCGAGCTGGACGTGGAGATCGGGACCGGCGCGATGCGTGGCCCGGACGGCCACATCGAGCGCCGCCGCCAGGGCCGGCTGCCCGTGAACCACGGCGTGTTCACCAAACAGGATGACCTTGGCGTGACCGACGGCCATCAGCCGTCTTTGACCTTGAGCATCTTGCCGAGCGCCAGCGCGACGAACGCAGCGCCTGCGCTGAGCACCGCTCCCATCTTGGCTGGGCCCTGGAACGGCGAGTCACCCGGGTAGGCTTCCCCGGAGACGAACAGCGCGACCGTCAGCCCCAACGCGCCGATCACCCCGGCCACCACGACATGTTTGGCCTTCATCCCCGTAGGCAGCGGAAATCCTGCCAAGGATCCGCCCACCGAGAACACGGTGATGCCGATGGTTTTTCCAACGACGAGGGACGCGAGCACGATCCACGTGACGCCGTTGATGCTGCCGAGGGCGACACCGGCGTTGGCGAACGCGAAGAAGAACAGGCCCATGTCCACGAAGAACTTCATCTGGTGTTCGAACTGCTCAAGCGGACTGTGCCCCCCGTGGCTGTGGCCCTCCGCAGCACCGTCGCCCTCCGCGTGCTCCACTTCCAGGAACAGGCCCACATCGTTTTTGGGGCCAGGCAGGAATGGGACGATGGGCACCAGGGCGAGCGCGGGGTGCAGAGAGGCGAGAATCAAACCCAGCCAGCTCAGCGTGCCCGCCACGACGATGTACGGCACCCAGGACTTCACCTTGGCGCGGCGCATCCCGTAGGCTGTGGCCATACCGAGCAGCGTCAGCCCCACCCATTGGATGGCTACGGGGTGATCGGGATTCGGGTAGAAGACGGCGATGATCCCGAGGCCGATGGCGTCGTCCGCCACCGCGAGCAACAGCAGGAAGTTGACCGCTGGGTGGCTCTTTCCGAAGACGAGACGGGCGACGAGCCAGGCCAGCGCGATGTCGGTCGCGGTGGGGACACCCCAGCCACGGAAGACGGCCGCGAGATCCGTCGCTTCGAACTTGCCGCCGCCCGGGGTCATGGCCCGGCCGATGGCCTCCATCCCCTGGCTCATATCCGGTGCGTAGAAGATCAACGCCAACAGCAGAAACACGCCGACGGGGCCCACGACGCCGCCGATGGTTGCGAGTAATGGATTGATCGCCTTCTTGATCGGATTGAGCGGTCCGCCGGGCAAGACGGACTCGGTGATCTCCTTGGCCGCAATGCCGAAGAAGAACACCATGAAGATGTCGTTGATCAGGAAGTGGGCTGTGATCTTGTGACCAAACAGCGACGCCCCCTCACCAAACACCGGCCACTCCACGATGTGGTGGTAGAGGTCGTAGTTGATGTTGGCCATCACCAGGGCGGCGATCACGCCGAGGATGAGGGGGATCGAGAACTCCTGAAGGGCGTTGATGACGCCTTTCTTGGGCGCGTTGTCAGCGGTCAAGACACCTCCGTTGTGGCAAAGAGCCGCCACGGTTTTACCACACCACCGTTGGCAGGCGTAGCGTGGAAGTTCAAACGATCTCCAGCAGGCCGTTGATCGTGAGCAACACCTCGTCGAGCAGGGCCGCCACCTGGGTCTGTGCCCGACTGTCGAGCTCGGCCCATGGGCATGCGGGCTGCTCGTCGAGGATGAGCGCGTAGGCGCAGGCGGTCCCATCCCAGGTGCCGCGCAGGTCCATCGTGTGAGGTCTTGCAGGGTGGCCGGTCCACGTCTGCGCCGCCGCCAACAGCTTCCCCATCATCCACGTGATCTCCGCGCGTGGGAGTTTGTCCCACACGACCTGAGCCCCCGAAAAGACCTCATCCCCGACCGAGGAATCCACGACCCGAGGAGTTTCGAAATCGACTACGAGGACTTCAAAGTACATTTGGCACCATTGTCGGACCTTGTATTCAGGTGTGTTCCCTGCCACTCTGCACGACAGCTTCCATCGAAGACAGATTGTTTGTCCGGGGTCGTCTGGGGGGACACCTCGAAGAGGCTGTGAGGCCACCATGCGTTCGATTTCCGTAGCCGGTTTGCTCACCGCAGCAGTTCTCCTGGCCCCGGTTCAGGCAGCCGCCCAGGAGCCAACCCTCGACCGATCCCTGCCCGCCCCCGGCCGCGCCGACATCAGGGGCACCGCGTTCATCGACGGCTTCGCCGACATGTGCGTGGCGGATACTTCGCAGGGCCGAATCTTCAGATACCCCATGATACTCGACACCGTGGATGGCCAGACGGTCAACGACACGGCGAGTTTCGCGGTGCAGGGCAACCTGGCCGACCTCGGCTATGGCGAGCGGTTCTACCTGCTGTTCGCCGGCGTGGACTCCAATGTGCTCACCTACGACCTCTGGGGCAGGTCCGTGGATCAATTCACCGCGTTCGACGGCCCCGTCAGCGGGGTGGCTGTCGGCGGCAACCGGATTTATGTCTCCAACGCAGAGGGCACTACCGCCCGCGTCTTCGAGCGACGAATCGAGTCGATTGACGCAGTGAACTACGAGCGTTTCTTGTTTGGTGGCGGCACGCGGATTGTCCATGGACTTGCCTACGATGAGGCGCGGCGCCGCATGTGGGTCTCGGACGACGAGCGCAAACTCGTGCTGGCCTATGACACCATGCTCGACCGCGCCGACGGCGAGACCGTCGAGCCCGTCGCGCAGTTCAGACCGCCGTACGCCGAGCTGTTTGACATGGAGTTCTCACAGCAGCTCGACATGTTCTTCATGTGCACGGGCGGCGGGGACCAGGTGATCGGTTACAACTCCGACGGGCAGGAGGTCGACCAGTTTGTCACCGGCCTCAATTTCTGTGCGGCACTGGCCGCGTTTGGCGACCGGATCTGGGTGGGCGACAACGACAATAATGTCCGCGTGTTCCAGCGACTCGGAGTGAACTCCTACCGCCTGATCAACGAGTTCACCTTCGACGGCTGCAACGGCACCGCGCCCAGTTTCGCCTACGACCCGATTCACGAGCTCCTGTGGGTGTACACCTGGCCGTCCGTGGGCTTCTGTGGCCTGGACCCGAACACGGGCGACCGCGTCGCCGGCCTCTTTCCCAGCGACGCTCCGGTCACCCTGCCGTTGGGTCACTCGCTGACCTTCGCAGGCGGAAAGCTGATCACGGGGACGGAGACCAACCTCGGCGCCGCCACCGAGGGCTTCAAGATCTGGAACATCATCGACAATGTGACCTACACGCGTGTGAACCAATTCCCGCTGCCCAACCTCGGTCGCAATGGCCTGGCTTTTGATCCAGACCGCAACCGGATCTGGGCGGTGGGGTACAACGACGGGCAGCCGGGGGACCTCTTTGTACTCAGTCCGACCAACGGGACCGTGCTCCAGCGCTTTGAGAATCCGCTTCCCGCGCCGTGGGGCACAGGCTTCAGTTACGGTCAGAACTTCCTCTACCAGGGGACGGATACGGCGAACCCGGATCAGGTTCGAATCATCCGGCTGGACGACGATGCGTGCCGGGACGACGACGCAGATTGTGATGGCACGCCCGACCCGGAGGACAATTGCCCG
Source organism: uncultured Pseudomonadota bacterium (assembly GCA_937890335.1). GTDB lineage: Bacteria > Myxococcota_A > Bradymonadia > Bradymonadales > CALBXO01. The sequence goes on from CALBXO010000880.1 coordinate 8,858, forward strand.
CAGATCGCGAATGAGGACCAGGCGGATGCGGACTCCGACGGCGTCGGCGATGTGTGCGACAATTGTGTGGACGCAGACAACGCGA
>CALBXO010000881.1 GCA_937890335.1 uncultured Pseudomonadota bacterium
GTGTGTGAGCGGCGTGAGCGGTTCCGGCAAATCAACGCTCGTCCACAAGTGCATCCACGACGTCTACCGCGGCAAGAGTGGGACGAGCGGGGTGGAGCTCGCGGGGTTTGATCAGGTCTCCGACGTGGTTCTCATGCGGCAGGGTGGGCTTGGGCGCAGCGGGCGCAGCAACGTGGCGACGTACACCAAGGCCTGGGACGCCATCCGCAAACTCTACGGCAGCCACCGCGACGCGCGCGCCGCTGGGCTGGGGCCGGGCGACTTCAGCTTCAACCGCGCCGGGGGCCGCTGCGAGACCTGCGAGGGGCTGGGTACACTCCTCATCGAGATGCATTTCATGGCCGACATTGAGGTCGTCTGTGAGTCCTGCGAGGGGCGCCGCTTTGGAGAAAAGGCGCTGGGCGTCGAGTACCTGGGCAAGAACATCTTCCGCGTGCTGAACCTCACCGTTGCCGAGGCCCTCGTGTTTTTTGAAGGCAAGCGCACCATCACCGACAAGCTGGCGGCCCTGGCGGAGGTGGGCCTCGGGTACCTTCGCCTGGGTCAGACGACTTCGACGCTGTCGGGCGGGGAAGCACAGCGCCTCATGCTCGCCGGGTACCTGGGCGGTCAGAGTGCGGCCGTCGGCAAGGGCGTGTTGTTCGTGTTCGACGAGCCGACCGTCGGGCTGCATCTCAGCGACGTCGACGTGCTGCTCGCGGCGCTCCGGCGTGTGATTCAAGACGGCCACACCGTGGTGTGCGTCGAGCACAACATCGACTTCATCGCGCGGTCGGACCACGTCATTGACCTTGGGCCGGACGGGGGGGACGGCGGCGGAGAGTTGGTCGCGCAGGGTCCTCCGCACATCGTGGCGCAGGTCGCCGAGAGCTGGACCGGACGCTTTCTGGCCGAGGTTTTCGCGCCCGCGTGACCCGGCCGGTAGGATCCTGGCCTACCCGCGGGAGCGCCAGGCCAGGTAGCGCGACGCCACGGGGATGGCCGGCCAGAATCGCCGAAAGAAACCAGGCTTGCGGCTGTAGCAGAACCTGGCCAGCCGGGTGCGGAAAGCCAGCCCGCGGCCAAGGCTGCTGCGGGCCAGCCGCTTGCCGAAGTCGGCGAAGCTCAGGTCGTCGCGGGTGAAGGCGTCGTCGAGTACCTCCGCGGCAAACGGTCCGTACATCAGCGCCCAGGCGATCCCCTCGCCCAGCAGCGGCTCGACGCCCGCGGCATCCCCGACGAGGAAGATGTGCGGGTTGGCGTACAGTCCCGCCGGGTCGAACCACCGTTCGGGATGCCCCTCGAGTTTGAACTGGCTCAGCGGACGCTGGCGCTTGTCGAGCTCTGCGGACAGCGTGGCCTTGATGTCCGCCTTGTCGCGCTCAGGGCGGACGCGGCTGTCAAAGATGCCGCGGTTCATGAACGCGGCGCCGTCCTTGAAACTCGGGAAATCCCAGTAGTAGCCCTGCACGTGCTGGTCGTAGGGCGTGAAGTCGAACAGCGCCGTGTGCTCCTGGAAGAGGTCGGTGGTCTGCGCGTCTTCGGGCGTGAGGAGCTCGACCAGGCGGGAGACGCGCGAGGGGCCCGGGAGGTCCATCTTTCGCCGCACCAGGCTCTTGGCCCCGTCAGCACCGATCACGACGCGTCCGTGCAGCTTCCCGCGCTCCGTGGTCAGGACGACGCCGTCGTCGTCGTGCTCGACGTTGCGCACTGCGAGGCCTTCTCGGATTTCGATGCCTCGGTCGCGGGCTCTGCGGACCAGCTCCGCGTCGAACTCGTTGCGGCGCACGGTCCGAAACGCGTCCGGAAAGTGCACGTCGGCGGTGCGGTCCTGGTACTTGATCCGCACGGTGTCGATGCGAATCTGCGGCACGTCAATGGAGTCCATCGGGATGCCGATGTGCTCGAGTGTCGGGTGCGCGGTGAAGGTGACGCCGCCGCCGCAGAGCTTGTGGCGCGGGTGCACCGCCTTGTCGACGACTACCATTCGCGCTGCGAGGTCCGGTCGGCGCTTCTGCAGGCTCAAGGCAGTCGAGATGCCCGCGGGGCCGCTGCCGACGATGATGATGTCAAAGCGTTCCATGCGGGAGATCAGACCTGGTCGTAGGCCGCCTTGCGGGCGCTGAGAATCTCGATCACCTCGTCGATCGTATCGACGCACAGGGGGATGTTGAGGTCCTCCTCGTTCGCAAACGGTGGGTCGTGGGCCAGCATGGAGGATTTGGCCCACTCCACAAGCCCCTTCCACATATCGCCCACGAAGATCAGCGGCACATTGTCCACGTGCTCCACCTGAAGAAGCTGCCAGATCAGCATCGCCTCCAGCGTGGTGCCGATGCCGCCACCGACCACCACAAACGCGCTCGAGAGGCGTACAAAATGGTGGAGGCGCGTGAAGAAGGTGCGGTGCTTGAACATCTTCTCGACGAAGGGGTTCGCGCCTTCCTCGAACGGCAACTCGATGGGCAGCCCGTAGGACCGTGTGGCGTTCTCCGGGTCGCCGAGGTTTTCCCCCTCGTTCGCCGCCTGCATGAGCCCGGGCCCGCCGCCGGAGACGATGTCGCAGCCGATGGAGCTGAGTTCGGACGCCAGGCGCTTGACGTCCTCGTACAGGGGCTGTCCCGGCTTGACCCGCGCGGAGCCAAAGATGGTTACCCGGTAAAAGTCCTTGTTGGGTGGCCCTATCCTGCTCAGCTCGTTGATGACACCCCAGAGATGCTCAATCGACTTCTCGACGGCGTCGTAGGTGACCTGGTTTTCGCAGACGGCGGACGCGTCGGGGGCGGAATCGTCGGACTTGTGCACGGCTGGTCTCTCGTCAGGGAGAGTCCTTCTTGAAGAAATCGGTCATCCCGTCAAGCCCGCGCGCGCCCATCTTGGCAGCCATGGCCTTGAGCTGGTCCGGGTTGACGCCCAGCCCCTTGGCGAACGTCTCCGGCGATGCCGCCACCTGCGCTGCCATGGGCAGGAGGGCCTCAATCTTGGCCTGTCTTTCCTTGGGCAGATCGCTGCCATGAAGAAAGCCGATCATATAGGCCAGGAACAGCGAGCCGCGCCCGTTCATGGACGGTGGCGGCGGCCAGACGGGCGTCTCGTCGAAGATCGTCTTCACCCCGCCCCACGACACGGTGCCGTCGATGTGGGCAGCGGCGAACGCCTTGGCGGCGTAGACCATGCATTTGTTCTGGAACTGCGGGTGGTCCACGCCGTCGGGCCGCTCGCCATCGCAGAAGCGATCGAGCACCTTGTCCAGCTTTCCCTCGGCCTCGGCTTTGACGCAGTCGCCAAACGCCGGACCTGCCTGCTTGAAGAACGCGACGACCGCGGGGTCGAGCATTTGTGTCGGGTTGAACATGGACCACAGTTGTACGCACTGCGCGGCGACAGGCAACCCGTGGGCCGCCTGGACCGTCAGTCCATACGGACGACGCCGACGCCAGCACCGACGGTGTCGTCGCTCAAGCCAAAGCTGTACCACTGGCTGAGCTCGCCGAGCGTGAGACTCGTAGAGAAGCTGTCGTCGAGAATGAGCGACGAGGAGGCCAGGCCGGTGCCGTCCAGGCTCCACGCTCCGGTGTCGTAACCGAGGTAGTCGAGCGTGCCCAGGTTGTAGTCAAAGATGAAGGAGCTGGAGGCGAGCCCGGTGCCGATCCCTTCAAAGCTCTCGTAGACGCTGGGCGTGCCCGAGAAGAGGTCCTGGTTCCACATGGTGAGGTCCAGGATGAGGGAGCTTGAGGCCAGGCCGCTGCCGGTGTTGAAGTAGAGGACACCGGGGTCCAGGTAGGGAGACATGAAGTCACTGAAGGCGAACTGCGTTTCGTCGATGACGATGGAGCTGGAGGCGAGCCCGGACCCGACTGGGTAGCCCCAGACCGTGGCTGTGCGGGTGTCGAGCGCCCCTGGGGCAGCCAGGTTGTAGAACTCGGGGTCGAGGACGATGGAGCTCGACGCCAGGCCCGTGCCGCCGGATTCAAAGGCGGTGAACTGTCCGGCGAGCGGTGAGTCCAGGAAGGCCAGGGCGTCGATGCCGAGGACAATTGAGCTGGACGCCAGGCCGGTGCCGGTGTTGTGAACCGACATGGTGTCCAGCACCGGGTCGTTGGTCCACGCGCCAAACCAATCCAACGCCGTCGGTGAGAAATCGAGGATCAGGCTGCTCGAGGCGAGCCCTGTCCCCAGGGTCCCGAGCAGCTGGAGCGCGCGGGTCTCGATTCGGGTGATGGGAATGGCGCGGATCATCTGGTGGTCTTCGCCGGCGCGGAACCCGGCGGCCGAGGCTCCGATTACCATCGCCCCATCGACCGCGTCGCTGGTGACGGCGCACATGCCGTCGTCGCCTGTCACACAATGACCGTAGCCCGAGGCGTCTCCGAGCCAGCTGACCCAGACCTGGGCGTCCTTGACGGGGCCGCCCGCGTCGATGACTTCGACGACAGCTACCCCGCGTCTGGCGGAGTTGCCGGCGTCCGTCAGCACGACGGACAGGGCGATTCCGTAGTCGGCCGGGTGATGCGCGTCGGCCTTCCCGAAGGCCTTCTTGCTGTGGAGGAGGCCTGTTCCGACGCGCGGGTCGTACTCGTCCTGGTGGGCAAAGTCTGCAGAGCCGTCCTCGTTCTCCGCCATCTTGGTCCGGTCCTCGACGATGCCCCATCGCGCGTCTCGGGCGGAAGCGCCGTCGTCGCGCATGGCGGCGACCACGGCGGAGACCTGGGCAGCGGCGGCGCTGGTGCCGCTCACGAAGTAGTACGCTGGGGGCTCAGTGGGGCGCTGGAGCGGGAACGCCTGCGCCAGGACGCCGTCAGGCCATCCGTCGCGGTCTTCGTCGCGGCTCACGTCACCGCCGGGCGCCATCAGGTCAAGTCCAGGACCGTAATTGGAGTACTCGGCGCGCACGTACTTGATCTTGCCGTCGGGCTGGCGCTGCATGCGGGCGGCGCCGACCGCGATGACGCCTGGAAATGCTGCCGGGTACGAGACCCATGGCTCGCCGTTGTTTCCGGCGGACGCCACCATGGACACGTCGGCGTCCTGCGCGCGGGCGATGGCCTCGCTCAATGCGGGGCTCGGCATGTACGCCCTGGGAAAGCTCAGGCTCATGTTGATCACGTCGGCGCCGTTGTCGATCGCGTGGTGAATTCCGTCGATCAGGGTGCTCTCCGTGCCGCGCTTGTCGGCGTCCAGGACCTTCACAGGCATCAGGTCTCGCCCGTAGCCCGTGCCGGGGGCGTTTCCGTAGGCGCCAATCACCGCCGCGATGTGGGTTCCGTGCTGGTGGTCGTCCCCCGCATCGCTCCCGCCGTCGAACGCGTTGTACGGGTGCACGAAGTGGGTCTCTGCGAGATCGCCCGCCACCACGTGGCCAAGGCGTGGATCGTGGCCGACGCCAGTGTCGAGAACGGCGACGACTGCGCCGCCAGCGTACGTGGTTACGTGGGTGGAGTTCCACAGTTCGTGCGTCCTGGCGGCGCTGTGGTGCCACTGGAGCGCATAGAGCGGGGCAGTCTTGTCCGGCCCGGTGAACCCCGTGGCTTCTACAATCGGGTCCGCCGCCGCGTCTGACGCGAGGCCGGAGTCGCGAAGAAATTTCACAAACTGGTCCGGGCTCATCCCCTCGGGGACGGCGAGCCGGGTCTGTCCCGTCCAGCGGCTGCTGTGGATTGCGCGGGACCCGATCGAGGCCAGGCGAGCGTCGGCGGCCGGGCCTGAGATCCCGAGCTGTGCGACGACGTGCCCAGCGGCCACCGGAAGGCGCGCACCGCGGACGGTTCCTGTTGTCACGGCGAGCACATCCGGCGTCGAGCCCGTGGCAGGAGCGGGTGCTTGGCCGCGGTTGCCCGCGAACGTGACGCTCGGCGTGTCGGGTCCAGGGAAGTTGCGCTCATCTGGCTGATCCACCGTCCGTTGGTGGAGCAGCACGGTGGCGGCTGCCATCAGGCAGACCAGAAGCATACGTTTGTTCATGGCGACCCTCTACGCATCTGTCGTCGCCCGGTGGTTGCCGAGCGTCGGCAGCGACGCGTTCGTGGTTCGACCTCTGCTCGGTCCTGAGCGGTGCCGGCGTGAGGCGCCCTCAAGCGCCGCCGCCAACTCCACCACAAACCGTGCACCCCCGCCCGGGGCAGTCTCAACCCAGATACGGCCCCGATGGGCCTCTACGATCTCACGGCAGATTGTCAGCCCGAGACCCGCTCCCTCCGCCCGCTTCTGGGCGTCGGGGTGGACCTGGACGAACGTATCGAACACGGAACCCTGCTCGTCTGAGGGGATTCCGATACCGCTGTCTTCAACCTCGATTCGCACTACGCGCGTCGGATGGCGCCCTGTGGATCCGTCCATGCGACGCATCCAGCGCGGCGTCTCATCACCGTCACGTTCCTCGGCGCGAACCCGCACCCGCACGGTGCCTCCGCGCGGGGTGAACTTCACCGCGTTGCTGATCAGGTTGCTGACAACCTGTGTGAGTTTGTCCTCGTCAGCCACGATCGCGATGTCTCCCTTCGTCGGTGTGAATTGCATCTCGAGCGCGCCGGCCTGAAACAGCGGCCGAAGCGCCCGGAGAGCGGGTCCAATGACATCGTTGGGATGGACCGACTGGAGCTTTAGCTCCAAATTTGGCTGATTCATGCGGCCCAGCTCCAGCACCTGGCGCGTGAAGCGATGGAGTCGTTCCGCCTGCGCCGTGATGACGCCGAGCGCCTCGCGGTCCTGGCTGGGCAGATGTCCCGATCGCGCCAGGAGATCGTGCGCGTAGTAGAGGAGGGGCGTCAGGGGACGGTTGATCTCGTGGGCTGTGCGCGCGATGAGCGCGTAGCGGTCCGTGCGCTCCTCGAGAAGTCGGACGTTTTCGACGGCGACCCCGGCGTGGTCCGCCAGCGCTCCGAGGACCTCCAGATCGTCCTGAATCGATTCGTTCTCGGTGCCG
>CALBXO010000882.1 GCA_937890335.1 uncultured Pseudomonadota bacterium
CGACTCCCCCTTCGCGCACGCGATGCAGGGGGATGGTTCGGGCGGGTCCGCGTACGGGCACGACGCCATGGAGCTCGTCCGTCACCACGTGGAGACCGATCCAGCCCCGATCAAACCGCGGCCGGGTATCACCTCATTGCCCGACGGACTTCAGCGGGTCGTGATGCGGTGTCTGGCCAAAGACCCGGCAGAGCGGTTCACCGACGCGCGCGCACTGCTCAAGGCGTTGGACGAGTTCCGACGCTCGCCGCGCCACTCGATTTCGCTGCGTCCGATGAGCCGCCAGGAGGCCGATCAGCTTCCGCGAGAGGCCGGCGAGGTGTTGGCAGACGTGCGCATGGTTCCCAGCACGAACCTCGGCGCGGAGGTCGTCTCCACCGCGGTCGACGGCGCCACGAGGCTTGTGGCGGCTGCGGACATCAGCGGCGACGTCCGGGTCTGGAACTACGAGACGGGCCACGAGGTCTACTACATTCCGGCGCCCGGCGGCACCGGTGTGACCGCGACCCGGCGCACGCGACTCGCGTTCGCGCCGGGCGGCAAGCTGCTGGCCATCGGCGACCGATTGGGTCGGCTTTGGATTGTGGATGTGGCGCTGCGCAACATCGAGAAGATGCCGCTGCGGCGTGGCGCGCCCATCGCGCTCGCCTTTGACTCCGCGGCGAGCCTCATGGTCGTCGCGACCACCGCGGGAATTCTCGAGCTTTGGGACGTACCCAACCGCAAACAATTGGCGCGTTTCACGTTTGATCCCGCCGGAGACTCCCGCGAGAAGATCGCCGACGTCACGCAGGGCAACGCCGGCGGCATCCGCAGTCTGGACCTGAGCCGGGGCAGGCATTTTCTTGCCGCCGGGACCCAGGACGGCGTGGTCCACGTCTGGAATTTCAAGGAGCGTGAGCGTTCATCGCGACTTCAGGCGCCGCCCCTTGTGCCGGGGCAGAACTCGGACCGCGACCCGATGGCGCCCGCCACGTACATGTGTTTCGACCCCAGCGAGACACGTCTGGCCGTCGTCCGCGAGAGTGGTTGGCTGGAGGTGTGGGACCCGGCCACGGGCGTGTTGCAGTACCGGACGGTGTTGCCGGAGGAGGGCTCGCCGCGCAGGATCTGCTACGCGCCGGAGGGCGACCAGGCGATCGTCATGTGGGACACGGGGTCGATCGTCCTGTTTGACCCCAAAGACGGGTCGCTGATCGACCAGATTCGCATCCCGCGGGGGAGGGCTGTGAACCTCAGCCACACCACGGACGGCGTGCCGGTGGCGAGTCTCGGCCGCGGCTCGACGGTGCAGGTCTGGGACCTGCTTCAGCTGGCGCGCGTGGCGACGCTTGGCCCCTACCCAACCCACCTGCTCGACGTAACCGTGTCTCGGTTCAACACGGCGTTGACGCTGTCCGCGGGCGGCTTTGTGGATCGATGGGACCTTTGCACGGGTCGTCATCTGGGCCGGCAGGACCTGGGCGCGGCGAGCCTCAGGGAGCTGCACAAGGCACCACATATTGGCGGGGTTCTCACGTGCGGCCCCCGAGATGGCGTGATCGCCTTCGAGGGGTTTGACCGCAACGGATCGCCGCTGCAGCGCGACGTGCTCCCCGTTCCCGCGCCGGCAGGGAACGAGCGCGTCGCCAAGTACCACACAAGTCCCGATGGCAAGACCCTGGCGCTGGGCTACGAGAACGGCGACGTTCGGCTCTACGCCTATGGGGAGCGGTCGTCGCCACCGCGCTTTTTCCCCTCGTCGGACCATCCGATCTCGACGGTATGCTTCAGCCCGGATGGCAAGACGCTCGCCGTTGCTGACGTCATGGGCCTTCTGCGGCTGATCGACGTCGAGTCGGCGGAGATCGTCTGGGAGGAGGCCAATGGGCACCTCCCGATCCGCATGGTTGCGTTCGCGCCGAGCGGGCGCCTCTTGTCCATACCGCGCGGCAATAACATCGAGGTCTGGAACCTTGAGCGGAAGCGTCGGGTCGCCCGCCTGACGGGGCACGATGCCCCAATCCGAACGCTGGTTCACGGGCTCGAGGGCCGGCTGCTCCTGTCTGCGTCTGAGGACGGCACGGCCCGCCTCTGGGACATGGCCCAGCAGCGTGTGCTGCGGGTGCTCGACGATCACCCGGGCCCCGTTACCGCGGCAACGCTCGACCCGGATCTGCGACTTCTGCTGACCACCTCCGGGCCTTACCTGAGCGTCTGGCGCGTCTCGGACGCCGAGCTGCTCGCGCGGTTCTGCTACTGCGGCCCGCGCGACCAGGGCGACACCTACCAACACTGGATGTCGTACTGCGCCACGGGCCACTACAACGCGTCGGACGTGGACCCGCCCCACGTGGAGTTCTACCGACCGTTCTCCAACACGCGGTTGAGTCCTGAAGACCGGGAAACGCTGCTGGACCCCCTGGCTGTGGCCCGGGCGCTGCTCGCCGACAGCTGAGCGCGCGCGATGGCCGAGGTCGTCACCGACGTCGTTAAATCATCGCAAGTCTACGCTTCTCGGTGGTTTCCAAACGTTTCGTAACAGACCCAGCGTACCTCACTCCATCCACTCGGCAGTTCGAACCTGAGTGAGGATCATGGAGTTTCTCTTGGTCGTGATGGCGTGCAGCGCCGGTGCAATCTTGCTGATTGGCGGTCTGCGCTGGGTACAGGCCCGGCAGGCCCAGGTGTTGCTGCGGAGGGCCGGCGAGGCGGCACAGGAGGGCCAGCTTGACGTCGCGGCTCGACTGGCCCAGCGGGCGCTGGCGCGCACCTCAGACACCGACGCGCGTGTGCTCGCGGCGCGAATCCATCACCTGAGCGGCGATGACGACGCCGCCGTCGCCTGCCTGCTGCACGAACGGCGCGTGACCGCGCAGCTATTCGCCACCCAGGTTCTGCTCATGCAGGGGCGCACCGACGAGGCGAGCGCGAGCCTGAAGGCCACCGACGAGGGCCCCAAGGTGGACCGCCATCAGGTCATTCGAGCCGGATTGATGGCGCTGCTCTTCGCCAGGCAAGGCGACACGGCACGCAGCCGCGCCGCGATCATGACCGCATCGGCATTGATGCTGCGCACGGGCGACCGGACCTGTCGCTTTGACGCCCACCTCAACATGGCGCGCGCGTACCGGATTCTGGGCGACGCGCGCGCCGCGAAGGCGGCGGCGAGCGGCGCGTTGAACCTGGCGCTCTTCCCCATCGAGCGGCACCAGGCCAGGCAGCTGCTGGCGGCGTGCCTGGACGATTGCGGCGAGCGACACCTGAGCCGCAGATGGCACAGAAAGGTCGTGGAGGACGGGATACAATCCAGGTTCAGCGGCGAGTCCTTCGCGGCGCTCTCCGCCTGACCGCAGGGGTGGCCTCAGCGCTCCTCTTTGAAGAGCTTCTTGTCGATTGCCTTCTCGAGCGCGTCTTCGCGGGTGATGGTTTCGCTGTCCAGCAGCTCGCGCAGGGACGCGTCCATCTGAATCATTCCGTCCTTGCTACCGGTCTGCATCAAGCTTGGGATGTGGTGCGTTTTACCCTCGCGGATGAGATTGGACATGGCGCGGGACGAGAAGAGGATCTCGACCGCCGCGACGCGGCCGCCGCCAACCTTCTTGCACAGTTGCTGGCTGACGACACCGCGCAGGCTCGCCGCGAGTATGGTGCGGATCTGGTCCTGCTCCGAGGACGGAAACGCGTTGATGATGCGATCCACGGTTTTTGCCGCGGAGTTGGTGTGGAGCGTGCCAAAGACCAGCATGCCCTTCTCCGCGGCCTCCAGTGCGAGCGTCATGGTGATCCGGTCGCGCATCTCACCGACGAGGATGAGGTCAGGATCTTCCCGGACTGCGGCGCTGAGGGCCTCTGGGAAGGAGCGGGCGTGGACACCGATCTCGCGTTGGTGCACCAGGCTGCGTCGCGGCGGGTGAACAAACTCGATGGGATCTTCGACGGTGATGATGTGGAATGGCTTGCGGCGGTTGATGAGGTCGATGATCGCGGCGAGGGTCGTACTCTTGCCGGAGCCGGTGGGACCGGTGACGAGGACCAGGCCACTGTTGATCTCGGCAAAGCGGGCGACTTGCGGCGGAATCCCGAGCTGCTCCAGCGTCATGATGTTGCTGGGAATCACGCGGAACACGGAGCCGGAGCCGCGGTGCTGACGCAGCAGGTTTACGCGGAACCTGGCCAGCCCTTCGATCTCGTAGGCGAAGTCACCGTCGCCGCTGCGCTTGAACTCACTCCACACGACCTCAGGGCAGATGGGCTGCATCAGGCGCTCCCAATCCGGCGGGCGCAGGGGCCGGTACCGCATGGGCTGCATGGTGCCGCTCTGCCGAAAGATCGGGCTGTTGCCGACATGGAGGTGCAGGTCGCTGGCTCCGCGATCCATCATCATCCGCAGGAAGAAATCGATGCGGTTGCGGCTGCTGCCTGTGTCGGCGGGACGGGCGACTTGCTTGCCCCAATTCTCGGCCAGGAGGAGCCGCTCCGCCGGGTCCGTGGCAGGTGCTGGGGTGGGCAGCGTCGGGCCGGAGGCTCTGGGTGCCGGCGCGGTGGCACTGCGGCGCAGCTTCACCACTTCCGCTTCGAGCTGCTTGAGGCGCCCGACAATCTGAGCCAGCGCCGAACGGGGCACGGCTACGCTGGGTTCGGGCTCCGGTGGGCCTGACCTTGCGATCGCGGCGCTCCCGTCGGGGAGGACCGGTTGGCGCTCGCCCCTGTGTGCAGGACCCTGGGTCAGGCCCGCTTGTTTGCGCCTGGGCTGCGGCGGCAGAGTTCGCGGCTGGACGCTCTGAGGTTCGGGTTCGTCAGCGGGCTGGTCCAACGGGAGGATGCTCTCATCGGGATCGTCCTCGCCGTCGCCAAAGAAATCGTCGGCGCGCTCCAGGTTCTCGAACGTGACCTTCTTGGCCTTCTTGCTCGCGGGGTCGGCCTGTCCCGGCGGAGACGTCATTCGGCGACGGCGGGCGGCGGCGCGTCGGCGTCGCTCCTCGGTGCTCAAGCGTTCGTCGTCGCTCACGGATGCACCTCCTCGCCCTCGTCCGCGCTCGCATCGGACTCGGCGCTGGCCATGTCTTCGAACGCCTTCTTGTTGCGCGCGCGGCTGAACGCCTCCTCGGCGGACACGACGCCATCGCGGACCAGGTCGAGGAGTGCGTCGTCGTAGGTCTGCATCCCGTGGACGCGGCCGGTCTGCATCGCGCTCTCGAGCATGAGCACTTTGTTCTCGCGGATGAGGTTGCGGACGGTCGTCGTGGCCATCAGCACCTCAAAGATCGCCGCGCGCTCCCCATCCCGTCCGGGGATCAAGGTCTGTGCTACGACGGCCTGAAGCGTCTCTGAGAGCGCCAGCCGTACCTGGTTTTGCTCTTCGGGAGGATAACTGCCGACAATACGATCGATGGCGGCGTCTGCCCGGTTGCAGTTGAGCGTGCCGATGACCAGGTGGCCGGTTTCGGACGCTTCCATCGCCAGGCTGATGGTCTCGTGCGAGTCGAGCTCCCCGATGACAATCACGTCCGGGTCTTGTCTCAACGCGCCCCGAAGTGCCCGCGCATAGGACTCCGTGTGCTTGGACAACTCCCGTTGGTTGATCAGGCTGCGGCGAGACTCGTGCACGTATTCGATCGGGTCCTCGACGGTGAGGATGTGGCTTTCACGTGATTCATTGATCAGGTTGATCAATGCGGCCAACGTGGTCGTTTTGCCGGACCCCGAGGCGCCGCAGACCACCAGCAGCCCCTGGTGCCAGTACTGAACGTCGGCGAACTGGGGAGGCATGCCGATGGTCTGGATCGTTGGGAGGGCTGTCGGGATGATCCGGAACACGGCGTTGACGCCGTGGTAGTCGGAGAACACGCCGGCTCTGAAGCGGCCCGACCCGGTGACAGTGTGGCAGAAGCTCACCTGGCCTTTGCGGGCGACTTCCGCCGCCTGTGTGTCGCTGAGGATCTCTCGGATCAGCTGGGCGACCCGTTCGGCCGGCAGGTTCTCCTCGTAGTCTTCCAAGGGACGCAGCACGCCGCCGACGCGAATCATCACGGGTTGGTCGGCGGCCACGTGAAGGTCGGAGGCTCGGTTGAGCCGCGCGTAGCCGAGCATTTTGTCGAGCTCGCCGAGGCTCATGGCGGTGCGCGCGGCGGTCTCTCTCACGGACTGCCGCAGCATGGCCTCGTCGCCAAACTGCTGTCCCATCTTGCGCGCCATGGACGCCGCCGCGTCCACCGCCTCGGCTTGCACTCGGGCCGAGCGGTCGTTGGTGGCGACGCGCTTGAGCACCTCCATCATGTGGGCACTGGGGGTGTGCGTGAGGACGTGAATGATCTCGACGCGGATGTTCTCCTCCGCGTCAGAGTCGGGGCCCGCCGCGCCGGCCTGGCCCTGCTTGAGCATGGACAACAGCGGGACGAACGCGGACCCGGCCTGCTTGCGGTCACCCTGTGCCAACAGTTTGTTGCCGATGTTGGCCAGGGCGCCGATCGCGGTCCAGACGGTGTCCGGGTCACCCATCTGGCGGGTGAGCGGGGCGATGGTGCGCGGGTCGCCGATCTGGCCGAGGGTCTCCACGGCAGTGGATCGGACCCACCAGTCGTCCGCGTCGAGCGCGCGGACGAGTGGGCCGACCATGCGGGCGTCCGTCCCGAGCGCGGAGGCCATTGTGATGGCGAGCATCCGCATTTCGGTGTCGGTCTCGTCCATCAGCTCAATGAGCACCGGGATGATGCGGTCGCCGAGGTCGCGCAGCGTCTCGAAGGCGCGGTCGCGAACCATGGGCGCGAGGTTTCGCGAGAAGGCCGCGAACTTCCGGACGATGTCCTCGACGTTGTCGAGGCGGCCGAGGAGTTTGACGGCCGTGGTCCGCAGGACGGGGCTTGAGCTGCCCAGCAGCGGCAGGATGGTATCGGTCAGGTCTACGCGCGTGTCCTGTGCGCACTCGATGATCGCCTGCGAGATCAGTTGTTGGTTGTGGTAGGTCTCGCGCCCGATGTGCTCGACGTACAGGGGCAGCATGGCCGCGTCTGGGTCCGCCGTCAGCAGCTTCCAGGAGATGTGACGGACCTTCTCGTCTGGGTGCTCGACCGCCTTGCGGACCAGGGCTTGCCCGGCTGTGCCGAGGGGTTGCTCCCGCGCGGTTCGCTCCACGTTCTCCATCACGGCCAACGCGCGGGCGATGTCACCGTCGGGCTCGAGCCACTGGGCGGCCATGTCCATGAGCTGCCCGTCGAGTGGGCAGCACATGAGAAAGACTTCCGCGGCGCGCTTCTGCGCCAGATCGCGGCTGGACAGGTGTCTCCGCGCACGATCGATGGCCTGGGGCGGCGAGAGGTGGCCGACGATCGCCCTGGCGACCTGGGTCAATTGTTGGGGAGATTTGTTGCGCGACAGCTTGACGAACGCGTCCACGGCGTCCGGCGTGGCCACGGTGCGCAGCCGGTTGTTCGCGGCGCGCCGGACCGTCTGGTCGTCGCTGAACAGGAGCGCGATGACGTCTTCGACCTTGCGCGTCCCGGCAGGGCCGAGGGCGTCGTTGATCAATTGCGCCCGTTCGTCGCTGGACGCCCAGTCGCTTTCCCGCAGTCTGGTTACGGGATCCTTCTTGCCGAATTGGAAGAGAGCCACGTGGTGAAATATACGTCGGTGCGGGTTGTTCCACAACGGCGATGAAAATGCGTATCACACAAGCTCTTCTCGGTGCCGCGATTGTGCTCGGTCTGGCTGCGCCAGCCAGCGCGCAGCAGGTCTCCTACAAGCTGCGAAACAAGGTCGAACCGGGGCAAAAACCAGCGGTGGTTCTTGTGGCTGGCGAGCCCTTGGACCAGGTGGTTTTGGTGCTGGAGCGGGACGACGGCAAAGTCTTCAAGATAAAGAAGCGCAAGCTGGCGTTGGGCCAGGAGGTCGAGTTCACCTTCGATCAGAAGCCTGGCAAGCGGCACTATAAGGCCGAGCTTCAGATGACCCTGCCGGGTGGCCGGACCTCGAGCGCTGCGATGGAATTTGATGCCATTGTGTCC
>CALBXO010000883.1 GCA_937890335.1 uncultured Pseudomonadota bacterium
TGCGATCAAACGCGCGCGCCGCCTGGCCCGCGAGCGCCGAGGGATCTGTCGCACCCACCGTCGCGTGCCCGTCGCTGATAAGAATCACGCGCTGGAGTCGCCGCGCGTCTTGCGACCGCAGCAGCTCGGCGAGCCCCGTGTCCAGACCGTCCTCGATGTTGGTGCCGCCTGCGGCGACCAGGCTGTCGGCGAAGGATCCCAGGTCCCGGCCACTGCCCACCGGTCGCAACGGGAACACCACGCGGGCGTCTGTGGAGTAGGCGACGAGGGTCGCGCGGTCACCGGGGCGCAGCTGCGCCAACACTTCCCGCGTGGCAGCACGAGCCTTCTCAATCTTGTCTCCGACCATGGAGCCGGACGTGTCCACGACGATGGCCACATCGAGCGGCGCGGCGCTGCCCTGGTGTACAATCGCATCCACGTCCACCACGAGCTGCACCGTGCCGTCATTCGCGTGAAGCACGGCGCTGTGCGTGTAGGCATACGACAGGCGCAGAGTCCCATCGACCGCGCCCTGGGCGGGACCGATCGGGAGCGCTGGACCGGGTGGCACGGCGACCGGGCCGACCCAGCCGCCGGCGCGCAGCGGATTCTTGGCAAAATGAACGGCGAGCGCTGCGGCAAAGAGGACCGCCGCGGCGCCAAAGATGAGATGCGTTCTGTGAGCGTTCAATTCCTGAGCCTCGTTCGAGCGTCCTGTGCTGCAACGCGTGCCGCTGCAGAACGATCCAAATGTTTTCGCCGAAGTGACCCCGCGGGACATCCGGCCACGGCATCGGACCCTCCGCCATGCGCAACGCCCCGCGGAAGCGTTCCTCTTCCCTCGACGTCGCACCAAGTACATTCTTAGAGCGAATGTGGATTTCGAACGAGATTTCCACCGACCGCCGGCCGGGCACGGGTCACAGGAGGCCGAAGTGCCGGGCGCGTTGCACGACCCGCTCCTGGGCGTCACGGCAGGGCTCGTCGCACAACGCGGTCAGGTCGGGCTCCAAGGCCAATCTCTGTTGGGAGGTGTCCCGGAGGCGCTGCGCATGCTGCTGCGCGACGTCGACGGGCTCAGTCTCTACGAGCACGAGCCGCGCGAGCCACTGGAACGGGTAGGCCATAGGCGACGCGTCCCAGGCGGCGATCGCGCCCTCGGCCAGCTGTCGGGCCTCGTTCTGACGGCCTCCGCGCACAGCGGCCCAGGCCCGGTTCCCGTGCGCCGCCGCGATGTACGCACCGCGACCCTGATCCCGCGCCAGGCGCTCGGCGACATCGCAACGATCCAGCGCTCCCGCCACGTCTCCCTGCAGCCGCGCGTGTACAGCTGCGTAGGTCTCCACGCGGAGCGCCAACCACGCGTCCCCCGTCAACTCGGCGCTGCGGCGCGCGCTGTCCAGGGATCGCCTGCACGAAGCAAACTCCCTTCCGTGCAGCGCGTCGAAGGCCACCATAAAGCGCGCCTCGCCGATTTTGGTCTCGTTGCCCAGCGCCAGGGCCGCGGCGAGCATGTCGCTGGCGCTGCCACGAGTCTGGGCGGTCTGGGTGTAGCGGCCGATTCGTTGGTCGCACGCGAGCGAATACTGGTGGAACACCATCCGATGCGTTGGGGTGGCAACCCCCGCCATGAGTGGCTCAATGCAGCCGCGTGCCTCCTGTAGATCCTCCACGCGTCCGAGCCAATACAGCGCAGTCAAACGCTCGATATCGATGGCCAGCCGCTCTTGCGCCTGGCCCTCCCCGAGCCGCGCACCCGCCTCATCCAGCTCGGCCAGCGCGTCGTCAAAGCGCTGACCAGCGATGAGACCGCTGCCGCGCAGTCGCTGCAGACGCGCCGCGTCCAGCCCCCGTGCGCGTTTCGACGCTCGGCTCCAGACCTCCAGCGCGTCATCAATCTCGTGGGCGGCCAGGTGCGCGCTGCCAAGCGTCTCGAGCAGCGCTCCTTGTTCGTCGGGCGCAGCAAGCTCCACGGCGCGGCGCAGGTTGTGAATCACGTCGGTCAGGGCGTAGACATTGCGCGCGCCATCGGCCGCGCGCCGGTAGGCCTGCACGGCCCGACCGGGCAGGCCGCCCAGATCACAATGCCGCGCCAACCTGTCGGCCGGCCCGCCCGTGGCGCCGTCCAGGGCGTCCGCCCATCTCCTGTGCAGCTGCTGCGCACGCGCGGGCCCGAGATCGGAGATGAGGGCGTCGCGCAGCGCGTCGTGGGCAACGTCGTACCCTCCATCGGTCTGGACAATGATCTGATGGCGCCAGAGCGCATCAAGCTGGGTCGCCAGCACCCCATCGTCCAACCCGGACGCGGCCGCCAACGCGTCAAACACGCAAGATTGCCCGCCGAGCGCCACAAACTCCGCAACCTGCCTGGCCTCGGGCCCCAGAGAGGCGATGCGGGCGCCAAGCACGGCGAGCAGACTGTGCGGGACGCTCGCCCGGTCTTCCAGCCATCCGCCGCGCACGGTCTCTGTCACAAAGAGAGGATTCCCAGCCGTCCGCGCAAAGAGATCACTGCTCTGTTCACCGTCTACCGCGGCGTCCGCCAGCCGGGTGGCCAGCTGTGCGCACTCGTGCTCGGACAATGGGCCGAGCTCCTCGATGCTCAGCAGACCGGCCTGCCGCAGGCCGTCCTCAAACCCCTGTAGGGCGCCCACCGCCATGGCTTCTGTGCGCTCGGCGAGGACCAACAACACACCACCGGTCTGAACCAGCGCGGCCAGGCAGTCCAAGGTCTCCAGATCGCACCACTGCACGTCGTCAATGACGAGAAGCACCGGCCTTCCAGCGCTGGTAGCCGCCCGCGTGACCGCCTCGCGCATGCGCAGCTTCTGCCAACCCTCTGCCAGGGGCCCTGGCGATCCAAGGTTCGGGTCTGTCGCGCTCAGGTCGGGCAGGATGCGGCTGAGTTCCTGGCGCCAGACGGCGTCCAGCCGGTCAATGCCGCGCCGCAGCGCCGGTGTCCCGAGCAGCTGCGCAACGGGCGCAAACGCCGCGGGTCGGCCCGCCTGAAAACAGCGGGCACGGGCACACGGCGCCGGGCGCGCACCCACCCAATGCATCAGCTCTTCGCACAGGCGGGACTTCCCAATCCCCGTCTCTCCGCGGAGCCACACCACGCGCGAGTCCCCGCGCTCGGCCCTGCGCCACTCCCCCAGCAAGCGCTCCCACGGCCCCTGTCTACCGACGAACGGGCGCCGCGCTACCGTCTGCTCGGCGACCACTTCGGTCTCGTCGAGCAGCTGCGCGTACAGCCGTCGGGTCGCGGGTGACGGCTCCACGCCGAGTTCACGCCCCAGCGCCTCGACGCAGGCGTAGTAGGCCCGGAGCGCGCCCGGGCGGTCGCCGAGCGCCGTGTGCGCTCGGATACGCCGCCGGTGGGCCAGCTCCTGGGCTGGGTCGTGCTCGATCAATTGGGAAGCCCAGCGCAGAGCAGACGCCAAATCGCCATTGCGCTCGGACCAGCGCGCCAGATCGTCCAACGCCTCCGCGTACGCCTGCGACAAACGCTCGCGACGGGCAAACAGCCATCTGGCATCGCTGCCCGGCAAGAGCTCACCGCGGTACCTCGCGACAATGTCCCGCACCGCCGCGCCCCACGCCGGATCGTCGTCCTCCAGCACGTCGGCGCGCTCGATCGCCGCCTCCAGCCCGTGCACATCCAGCTCCACATCAGCGCCGGTCCAGGTCACTGTGTGCGCATCGAGCCGAAGCCAGCGGGCTTCGTCCGGGAGCGCCGTACGCAGCTTGTGCAACAGGTTGCGGAGGTTCGTTCGGGCCTGCCCCTGTGAGGACTCGGGCCACCAGTCGGTCGCAAGCTTGTCCCGCATGTGAGCCACGTCCGGCTCCAGCGCCAGCCGGGCCAGCAGCGATTGCACACGCGGCCGCAGCGTCGGCAGATCGACCCCGTCATACTGGACGCGAACCTCCCCCAGGAGGTGAATATGAAGCGTCGGTGACATGAAACAACCACGTTGGCAGGCCGCCGTTTCGCTGACAACTCCCACGGTGAAACGCTTCGGAAACGCCGGCGGTCGCACACTCGCTCCAGATGAAACACAGCGGTCGACACGCCGCGCCAAACCAAGGAGCACACCATGAGCCACGTACTCATCCTCGGAGCCACCGGACACCTCGGACAGCACCTCCCCCTCGCCCTCCAGGAGCGCGGCCACACCGTCCACGCCCTCGTACGCCCGGAGAGCCTCGCCTCCGGCGACGCAGTGAAACAGGCCCAGGTCGACGCGCTTCGCCGCCGCGGCGTGGTGCTGCATCCGGGAAGCCTTCAGGACGACGCTTCGCTGCGCGCAGCCTGCGCCGGAATCGATGTGGTCATCTCCGCGGTCACAGGCGAGCAGCTCGGCGAGCAACCGAAGCTCTTCGCAGCGATGCTCGAGGCGGGCGTGCAGCGCTTCCTCCCGTCGGAGTTCGGCATCGACACACAGCAGCCCGAGGCTGGACGCTGCGCCCTGGTAGACTGGAAGCGCGGCGTGCAGGCCGCGGTGAAGGCGTCCGGTGTGCCGTACACCATGGTCTACGCCAATGGCTTTGCCAGCTACTGGGCTGCGAGCCTCGGCCAGATCGGTCTCTTCGCGCCCCCGGCGACATCAGTGCGCGTCTTTGGCGACGGGGACACGCCCGGCCACTTTGTGCAGCCCGAGGACATCGCCCGCTACGTGGCGTGCATCATCGACGACCCGCGCACCGAGAACCGCGAGGTCGGCCTCTTCCCCGCCGACAATCGTCGGACGCAGAACGAGCTCATCGCGCAGTGGGAGTCCGTCCGTGGCGCCACGCTCGGCCGCGAGAACATCGACGCAGCCACGGTGGACTGGCTCATCGGCGACGCCGCCGGCAAGCCCGAGCGCATGATGGAGTGGATTGTCCTGCAGCTGGTGCGCTCGGTCTGGATCGACGGTGCGCTGGCAGAGCGCCGGGACGGCGTGTTGGACGCCACGCGCCTCTACCCGGACGTGGGCTACACCCGCGTGGACGACTTTGTCGCCGGCTTCGCGGCCCCCTCCGCCACCGCGTCCCTGAGCGACCCGGTCCAGGCGTACCTCAAAGCGCTCAACGCCGGCGACACCACCGCCCTGTCCTCCTGCTTTGCCCAGGACTATCGCAGCGACCAGCCGGGCTACCCCGGCCGCGCCTTCTGCGGCCGCGAGGTGGTCGTCCGCAACCATGTCCAACTGTTCGAACGCGGCACCGTCCGCGCGCAGGTCCAGAGCGCGACCACAACGAAGCCCGACGCCAGCGGCGTGCGCCGCAACTACCTTGAACTCACGTACGACCTGAACCGGCACGACGGAACCACGGATCTTCTGGTCGGCACCATCGTCTTCGGCGCCACCGACAAGGAGATCCGCTGGGGTCGCCTGCACCTGCAACCCGTGGACAGGGCCGAACTCGACCTCGAGATCGACGCGCTCATCGACCAGAGCCGCGGCATCCAATAGCTGTTGCGAGGCTGGGGCGGGTGCGTACCGCGCATCCGTCTGGGCAGCGGGGTGTAGACTGGCGAGACCGGATCAGGCGGTCGGGGCGCCCGGCAGAGAGAAGCGGAAGATCGCCCCTTGACCCGGCACGCCCTCCGCCCAGATTCGACCGTGGTGGCGCTCGACGACGCGGTGACACACCGCCAGGCCGATGCCCGAGCCCTCGAACTCCCCCTGCCCGTGAAGGCGCGCAAACACGCCGAAGATGCGCTCGGCATACTTGGGGTCAAACCCGATGCCGTTGTCGCGCACGGCGATTTCCCAGCCGCTTCCGTCAGCCGTGGCGCTCACCTGGATCCGTGGGGTCCGGTCCGGCGCGCGGAACTTGAGGGCGTTCGCGATGAGATTCTGAAGGACGTGCTCCAGGCTGCCGGCGTCGGCGTGGATGTCGGGCAGGTCGGTGGCATCAATGACTGCTCCCGCCTCGCGGCAGGCCACCTGAAGGTCGTGGGCGACCGTGTCCACGATCCGCTGGAGCGACACGGTCCGGACGTCCAACGCGGCGCGCCCGGCGCGGGCATAACGCAGGAGCGCGTCAATGCGCACCGACATGCGGCGCGCCCCGTCCATGGCGTAGCCAATGTACTGCTTCTTCTGCTCGTCCTCCTCGTCCATGCCGATGAGACCGAGGAAGGATGCGACCATGCGAAGCGGCTCCTTGAGATCGTGTGCGACGACGCGCGCAAACTCCTCAAGCTCCGTGTTGCGCGCCTCCAGGCGTTGCGCCTGTACAGCGATGGTTCGCTGCTGTGTGTACAGCCGTAGGAACACGTTCACCTTGCTGCGCAATATGTCTGGATCGACTGGCTTGGTCAGGTAGTCCACCGCGCCGGCCAGATAGCCGCGCAACGCGTTGCTCGCTTGTGGGTCGCCCGCCGTCACGAAGATGATCGGGACGTCGCGCGTCTTCTGACTGGTCCGCATGAGATCGGCGACCTCAAACCCGGACATACCGGGCATCTGGACGTCGAGGAGCACGAGCGCGAAGTCGCCCCGCACGAGCTCCATCAGCGCCTCCTTGCCCCCCGGCGCCGTGACCAGGTCCCTGTCCGGTCCCTCGAGCCAGGCGGAGAGGCTCAAGAGGTTCTCGGGTCGGTCATCGACAATCAGAATTCTGGGCTGCATGACTCCCCGTCACTTTCGGTCGTAGAGCCAGACGCGCATCATGGACAACAGGCGGTCCAGGTCTACGGGTTTGGGCAGGTAGTCGCTGGCGCCAGCCTCGATGCAGCGCGCCTTGTCGCCAGGCAAGGCCTTGGCCGTCAGCGCGATGATCGGAAGCTTCACAAAACGTGGGTCTGCGCGGAGGAGTTCGATGGCCTCGATGCCGTTCATCACTGGCATCATGATGTCCATCAACACCAGGTCGAAGGGCGCCCCATCCATGACCTGATCGACTGCCTCCTTTCCATCAGCGGCAACCTCGATGAGTAGGCCCCGCCCCTCGAGCGCGGCCATCAGCGCAAAGACGTTCCGGATGTCGTCGTCGAACGGGAGAATGCGGCGTCCCACCATCACATCGTCGGACACGTCCTCACCCCGGACGGCGTGCGGAGCGCCCGGACCACCCACCGTTCCGAGGAACAAGCTGACCTCCTGCATGAGTCGGTGGGGCGCGGTCTCGTTCTTGATGACGATGGTGTCCGCGTGCTTTCGCAGCGCGTCCGCCTCGGCCCGCGTGAGGTCGCGCCCGGTATAGAGGACGGTGCCCGGCAGATGAATGCTCTCGTCGGCGCGGATGGCCTCGATGAGCTCCGAGCCGCTCATGCCGGGGAGCCCCAGGTCGATGATCGCGCAGGCGAAGCGACGTTCGCGGAGGCGCTCGAGCGCCTGCTCGGCTGTCACGACCACCTCGGTCTCGACACCCTGAGACTCCAGCAGCGCCGCGACGCTGTTGGCGTGCACGGAATCGTCGTCCACCACCAATACGCTGGCGCCGACGCGCGGACTTGTCGCGATTCCCTCGATCACAACGTTGAGTTCGTCGAGTGTCAGCGGTTTGCGCCGAAACTCGACGCCTTCCTTCCGGGCCCGCGCGGCCTCGTCGCGGCCGGTCACAACGTGCACGGGAATGCCGGCGGTGGCCGGGTTGGCCTTCAGCCGTCCCAGGACAGCCCAGCCATCCATATCCGGCAAACCCAGGTCCAGGACAATGCCGATGGGGCGGTGGTACTCCGCCAGGCGCAGACCCTCCGCGCCCGTTGTGGCCAGCAAGGGTTCCAGGCCGCGATCCCGCGCGCGCGCCTCAAGGACCGACGAGAAGATCTCGTCATCCTCGATAATGAGCACCGTGCCCTTCCCGCTGCTCACGGACCCGGCAGGCTGCAGGGGCAGTGCGGCGGCCGTCTGCGACGGGCGCGGGTGCTGGGTTGGCGCGCCGGAAGCCGCCGCCTGCACCAGGGCAGTACCCACCGGAATCGTCACTGAGAACTCGCTGCCCCGGTCTCCCGCGGGTTCCAGATCCAGCTCGCCGCCCAGCAACTGTGCCAGCTCACGGGAGATG
>CALBXO010000884.1 GCA_937890335.1 uncultured Pseudomonadota bacterium
CTCGGACTTGTCGCGTACGAGGCTGCCGCCGCTGCTGAACGGTGCGCCATCTCGGCTCACGGGCAGCTCTGGTGCGCCACCCTGCCCGGAGGGGAACCCACCGCGCGGAATGGGCAGCTCCGCCCGCCCGCCGAGGCGGTCGGAGCCGTCGCTCGGAATGGGCAGTTCGGCGCCCTGACCGGGAAGCCCCGGCAGCTCAGCCCCAAACCCTGCGAGGCCGGGAAGCTCCGCGCGAAAACCCACCGGCGCGGGCAACTCGGCGCCCCCCGCGTGCACAGGTGCGGGCAACTCAGCGCTCCCCCCGTGCACAGGTGCGGGCAGCTCGGCCCCCAACCCCACCAGGCCCGGCAACTCAGCCTCACCAAATCCAACCAGCCCCGGCAGCTCCGCGTCCGAGAACCCGACCGGCGCTGGCAACTCGGCGTCACCGAGCCCCACCGGTGCCGGCAGCTCGGGCGGCATGCCCACAGGGATCGGCAACTCGCCGCTCCCGGCCAGGTTCACCGGAGCGGGCAGCTCGGCCCCCGCGTCCGTGGGGATCGGAAGTGGAGCGCTGCCACCGCGAACCGGCGGCGGTGCGTGCGCCGAGGTCGGGACGGGTCCCGTTCCGCGCGTTGGCGCGTTGGTCGACGTGGGCACCGGCGCTGGCGCGGACGCCGCCACGGGGCGTCCGGGGTTCATCGTCTTGCCTGCGCCGTTGGCACCGCCGAGCAGCTCGCCAAACTCGGGAATCGCCGTCAGCGGGACCCAGAAGGCCTTGTCGCGGGACACGCCCTCGTCTCCGGTCAACTTTCGCGCTTTGAGCATCTGAACGATCAGACGCTTCTCAAACGGGCCGAAGACCTTGCCGCTCGGACGCTGGATGTAGAACCGCTCCGGCGTGGGCGCGTCGGACGCAGCTGTAGCTTTGTTCTGCCCGAGAAACGTGACGCCCGGTAGATTGACCGGACCGCCAGCGTCGGGGGCCGCCGCAGCGTGCGGATCGACCTTGAACGTGTGCAGACACCGCGAACATTTCATGTCGATGCCGCCCGCAGGAACGCGGTCGGCATGCACGTCATAGGCAGCGCCACACTTGGGACAAGTGACCTTCATGCTTCTTCCAATGAGTCTTTTCGAACCTCGCCGAGTGCACATTCTACACGGCATCTCCAAGTGCACCAACCCACGGATGCGGCGTTGCATACCCCGGCGTCTTGCACCATCATCCGCGCCGTGAGCGACGGACACAGCGACACAGACAACGCGGGCGACTCCAAGCCGGAGCCGGCCGACGCTGGCTGGCCCCGGCGACCGGTGGTCGAAGCGCTGGTCATCTTTGGCATCAGCGCGGTCCTGACCCGCATCCTGAGTGACCTGGCGGGCTTGTCGTCCTTCTTCGCCGAGTTTCTGTTCACCCTCGTCGCCGCCGTCTTCCTGCTCATTCCGTATCTCTGGCTCACCCGGCAGAGACGTTCATTCGACGCGCACGCGCTCACCTGGGATGGATGGCCCCGCGCCGTGGTCCTCGGACTCGGGCTTGCTGCCCTGACCGCAGTCCCGTTCTTCGGCGGCTACCATCTGTGGCGCACGCAGGTGCTCGGCGACACCTTCGAGTTCAGCTGGGACAACTACCGCCGGTTCCCGCTGGAGATGGAGGGTGCACCGCCCGGGCTCGGAGACCGGACGCGCCCCGCCGTGTACGCGTGGCGCGATGGAGGCTCGGTCTTCCTCCAATGGACCGCCGGGCCGGGCCGCCACCGACTCGACATCGACCTCGACGCGCGCGGCGGTGAGATCCTCATGGAGAAGGGCCGCAACTACGCCCAGACCGACGACGTGCGCAGGCGCGGTGCACCCGCCGAGAAGGTCACGCTCGTGTCCAGCACGACCGGCCCGAGCATCCGCCGCGCACGGTTCCGCGTCCGCGGCGGCGACGGACTGGCGTTGGCGGTCCGCCTCGACAAGAAGTCCGTGACCGCCGACATCCTGCGCATCGGAGCCTCACGCCTCCTCCCCTCCGCCGCCGGCGATCTGGATGAGAACGCCCACGCCGTCGTTCTCGAACGGGGCCTGTGGTGGGCGCCGATGATGATCCTGCTTCAGCTGCTCGTCGTCGCGCTCCCAGAGGAGTACTTCTACCGCGGCTACCTACAGACCACCCTTGGCCGCGCCTGGCCCGCGCGCCTCAAGATAGGCCCCTTTCACGTCGGCCCCGCGATCATCGTCACAAGTCTCCTGTTTGGCCTCGGCCACTTCATCATCGATCTGCGACCGGCGAGGTTGGCGGTGTTCTTCCCGTCGCTGCTCTTCGGCTGGCTGCGCGACAAGTCCGGCACCATCGTCTCCTGCGTCGTCTACCACGCGGCCTGCAACCTGCTCGTGCAGGCGGCCGCCCAACACTACGTGTGATCGTGTCCGAACCGATGTCCGCGGCTTTCTTCGATCTCGACCTGACGCTCCTTCGCGTCAACTCCGCCACTCTCTGGCTCAAGTTCATGTGGCGCCGCGGCGAGCTCGGGGTCATGGATGCCGTGCGCAGCGTCGGATGGCTGATGCAGTACCGCATGGCCACCCTGGACATCAGCGACATCAGCCGGAAGTTCCTCACCGGGGTCGCGGGCCAGAGCGAGCAAGAGATGCGCGAACTCGTGGCCGCCTGGTACCAGGATGAGGTCCGCCAACACCTCTATGCCGACGCCCGCGCTCTGGTCGAATCGCATCGTGACAAGGGGCACAAGCTCATTCTCCTGACGGGATCGAGCCCCTACATCTCCGCGCCAGTCCTCACCGAGCTGAACCTGGACGGCTTCCTGTGCACTCGTCTTGAAGTCGACGACAACGGCCTCTTTACGGGGGTCCCCATCGAACCGTTGTGTTTCGCGGAGGGGAAGGTCCATTGGGCGACCCGCTGGGCCGAACGTCACGGCGTCGACCTCTCCACCTCCTGGTTCTACAGCGACTCCTACACCGACCTGCCCATGTTGGAGGCGGTGGGCCACCCAGTGGCCACAAATCCAGATCCGCGACTGCGCCGTCACGCCCAACGCGCGGGCATGCAGATCCTCGACTTTGCCGACTGAGCCGCCGCCGCCCTTTCAATTCTCGCGCGAACCACTATTTTAAACGGGCTTGGTGTGCCTGCGCGCACACACATGAGGAGACAGCCGGATGGGAGACGACCAGGTTCTTGAGGAGCAGCAACAGAACCAGATCGAGGCGCTGATCGCTCAAGAGGCGCCCGGTAAAGAGAGCGACGAGGCCGCCGACAGCCTCCAGGCGACCCTGGAGGCCATGAACGACGGCGACCTGCTCGAACTCATCCAGCAGGCCTACCGCGAGGATCCAGACGCCAACTCGGTGCTCCTCCAGAAGGCCACCACCGTGCTTGAGGGCCGTGGTAAGGGCGAGGCAGCCGAAGAGAAGGTGACCGCCATCCGGTCCGAGAACTACCGAGAACTCCTCGGCGAGTTCCTCGGCGGCGAGCTCTACGAGCTGCTCTCCGAGCAGACCAACGAAGAGGCTCTGCTCGAGCACGGAAAGAGCGCCCTGGACGGTGCCCTCGGTGCCGTCTCCGACCTGGTGGGCAAGTCCGGACTCGAGGGCGACCAGGAGGCCGCCCTCGCCAAGTTCGCAGACGCCCTGGCCACCGACGGCCTGGCCGAGGTCGAAAAGTTCCTTGAGTCGGAGAAGGGCGCAGCGCTTCTGGGCAAGATCAGCCGCTGGGTGGACGACCACCCCGGGTACGTCCTCCTCATCGGTATCCTCGCCGCCGCCGGCGCGGTCGCCGCCGACCTGGACATCCCCAAGCTCAAGTCCAAGTTCAAGATCACCAAGGGCCTGACCGCCGGCATTGCTGCCGACCTGGGCTCCATCCGCCACATCGCCCTGGAGTCCGTCAAACTCGACCTCAAGTACGTCCGCGGCCAGTTCAGCGCCAGCGCCGAGGTCCTGCACGAGGACGGCAAGGGCCAGTCCTACCAAGGCAGCCTGCGGTACGGCGACAAGGAGAACTTTGTCGAGACCACAGGCGCACTGGATCCCGAGGGCAAGCTCGTCATCGGTCTCAACGCCGCCATCAAGGCTGGCCTGCTCACCGCGTCCGCGTCCGGGCAGAGCAAGGTCGATGAGAACGAGCACACGGGCACCGTGGACGTGAAATACGGCACCGAGGACGCCAACATCGGCACCACGGGCACCGTCGACGCCGCCGGCAACCTCACGCTCGACGTGGGAGCGCACATCAACCAGGGCATGTTCTCGGGCGATGTCACCGGCCAATACGGCAGTGAAAACGGCGAGTACGAGCTGGGCTCGGCCCTCCGGTACGGAAGCGAGGATCGAAACGTCTCCCTGGGCAACACCTGGGACGGACAGCACCTCGACACCGAGCTCCAGGGCAACTACCGCGTCAACCAGGGCTTTGGCCTGGACCTCAACCTCCGCAACAACCAGGAGGGCACCTTCGGGGAGCTCGGCGGCACCAACTACTTCCCCGGTGGCAGCAACCGCTCGTACGTCGGCACCGGCGAGCAGGGCGTCTTCGGAGGCAACCAGTTCAAGTACCAGCAGGGCAACACGTCGGTGGGACTCGACACCCAGGACGTCGGCCTGGACGGTTCAGTAGACTCCCTCAGCGTCAGCCTCGGACTGCAACCGAGCGAGCTCGCCAAATTCTCCCTGGACTACGGCCGCAGCCTCGAGGGCGCGGAGAGCGCCCACGCCATGGTTGAGCTCGCCGGCGACAACAGCTCCGGCAGCGTCAACTACGGGTACGAAGAGGGACAGCACCGGCTCGGCGGCTCCTACAAGACCAGCTTCGCCGAGAACTGGGAGACCGACATCGCGGCCACATACAACCTCACGGCCAACGATCTTGAGAGGGTCAGCCTCGGGCTCGGATTCCGAGACCCCGACGAGTTCCGCGCCTTCAGCCTGAACTTCAGCCGCGAGATCAAGGGCGACCACACGGAGACCGAGCTGTCCACGATGTTCGAGGCAACCCTCGGCAAGTTCATGATTCGGAACACCCTGTCCACGAGCTTCCAGGACAGCACGTGGCAAGGTGGACAGAACACCACGCACGTGGCGCGCCCCATCAACAACAACTGGACGGCCATCGCCGGCAGTACCTTCCAGTACGACGCGGCCAACGGCGGTGGCTTCAACGCCATTCCCCAGATTGGGCTCCAGTACAAACAGATCCCGATCACGGTGGGATACGACATCAACGCCAAGGCCCCGGTGATCGGCATCACGATCCCGTTCGGTCGGCGCTGACCCCCGACAGCCCTCGACAACACCTCGACACAACCTTGACAGGGTTTGCAGCCGGCGGTACTTCCGCGCGGAACGCACACCCTGAGGTCGAGATGCGCACACTACTCCTGGTCACCACCCTCCTCCTGGCAGCGACGCTGTGCGCCTGCGGCGACGACGCCAGTGATTCTGGCAACAACGGCGTCGCCAACAACGGCAACAACGGCGTCAACAACGGAAACAACGGCGCCAACAACGGAAACAATGGCGTCAACAACGGCGTCAACAACGGAAACAATGGCGCCAACAACGGAAACAATGGCGTCAACAACGGCGTCAACAACGGAAACAACGGTGCCAACAACGGCGCCAACAACGGTGACAACAACGGCGGCGACCCATTGGTCGAGTGCCAGGCGGTGTGCGACCGGGTTGCCATGTGCGAGGAGCTCATCGAGGCCTGCGGTGAGGAGACGGCCGCGGCGCTCCAGGGCGCGTGTCGCGACACCGCCTGCACCGACGACGAGACCCGCGACCAGATTCTCGCCGTTGGCGGACTCCCCTGCAGCGTCATCGTGCCGCAAGCCATCGAAGCCTTCGGGGTCCAGGACCAGTGCGAAGAGGTTGAGGGCCCGGAGGCCGTCGCCATCACGGTGACGTCCGACTACGTGACCTCCGAGATCTGGGCCGTGGGCGGCGAGACGGCCGATGACCACACGATGTTGGCCTCGGGCTCCGGGGACATGAGCGTCTCCAAGCTCAACGCTGGCAGCGTTGCCGTGGTGGATCGCATGGCCGCCACGGTCGCCGTCTGGACCCTGGCCGATGGTGGATTGGCACAGGGCTGGACCGCAGACGCCGGCGAGGGCAGCAACCCGCACGCGGTGGCGCCGGCGCGGGAAGGCGCGTGGTACATCACGCGCTACGGCAGCGCGTCGCTTCTCGTGGTCGATGCCGACGGCGAAGAGGTCGGCACCATCGACCTCAGCAATCGCTTTGACGACGGAATCCCGGAGATGGACGCAATCTTCGTGACGGGTGCGCGCGCGTATGTGGTGCTCCAGAACCTCGAAAACTTCGCGCCGGCTGGGAACTCACTGCTCGCAGTCGTGGACACCACCAATGATACGGTCGTCGACTACGTCGATCTCGGATGCCAGAACGCGTTCGCCTCCACCCTGTGGATGGGCAACATCTACGTGGCGTGCACCGGCGCCTTCGGGACCCTGGACGGCGAGGTTGTCGCCTTCAATCCGCTCGACGACTCGGTCACACCGGGTGTGCTGACGGAGGAGGAGGTCGACGGCGACTTCCTCGCGATCGCACGCGGCGCGAACGGCTGGTTTGTGGCGTCGAGCAACGAAGACTTCTCGAACAACCTGACCCACGTCGGCGACGACGCCACCACAGTACTCATCGAGGGCGGGATGGTGGGCGGCCTGGCGCGGTCCGCCGCACTGGAGTCCGTCCTGGTCTGCGACGGCGCTGCCCCCGGACTGCTGCTCTACGACGCGACCCTCGCCGAGCTCGAGCCGCAGGGACCCATCGCGATCGGGACCCAGCCGCCGCGCCAGGTCATTGTGTTGGAGTAGGAACCCGCTGGGCACCGGTGGCCCGCACCGGCCCTCGCGCGGAGAGAGCCTCGGCCCAGTCAGCCGAGCGCGTGAACGCGCGACGGCTCGGCGCGTGGGCCCCACACCACCGCCAGCCGCTCCTCGAAGGACAGGCGCGCAGCCTCGTCGGGCAGCAGCGCCAGCAACCTTCCGGGGTGTCCCACGACGGGCCAAAGCGTTCCCTGGGGCAATTGCTCGCGCGCCGGAACGCCGCGCCGAAGCCCCTCAGACGCGCTGTTGAGCCGTTCTACATCCGTTGTGTAGACAAGCGCGATTCCAAGGTCAGCCAGTGGGCGCGGCCAACCCATGCCCCGCTCCGCAAGCCAGTGGACTTCGGGCTGGAGCGGCGCCGTGGGAGCCAGCTGTCGCCACTGTTCGGACGCCACAAACCGCGCGCGCTCCTGCCGGCCGTCGCCTCCCACCACGAATCGGGACACACAGATTGTGCCGTAGGCGACTACCCACTGGGCCCCGCGTGGAACTTCAGCGACGGCGGCGGCAACCACGGGGTTCCCAAAGTCCTCAAACAACAAACAGGGCTCGGTCAGGGCGCGCCTCACCGGGGCGCTCGCGTGTGCTGATTGTCGAGCGGCCCGACAGATTGTTCGCTAGCGCTAGTACCGCTTCCTTGCGCCAGGAACACCCACGACGACGATGCTTGGCCAGGCTCGGTCCGAATTTGTAAACACCCTCTCATTCACTCCTCCAGCGCATCATCGCAGCAGCCGCCGCTTCAAGGTACGGACGCCGGCACTGGTCACGCGAAGCAAGCGGAACACCAGCAGGCCGGCCCCCGCGAGCACCAGCATCGCCGCGGAGGCACTCAGTGGCCCGGCGGGGTCCGTGACCATGAACATCTCGCCGTCCCAGACCTTGTGAGGCGTCCCCATGTCCCAGAGGACGGCGGCGAGCAGGGTGCCGAACAGCAGCTTTACGGTGAGCAGAAAGTTCTGAAAGAACCTGCGCCGCAGCAGCGCCGCGTTGTGGAAGACCCAGGTGAAATAGAGGGTCAACGCGAGGGCCGACGCCCAGACGACCGCCGCCATATCGGGGGCGCCGGCTGCGTGGTTGACCACCATCGCCGCGGCGCCGAGCTCGAGCAGAGCGGCGGGCATGGTCGCCCACCCAGGTGG
>CALBXO010000885.1 GCA_937890335.1 uncultured Pseudomonadota bacterium
TGCCGCTGGCGGTGCTCGCGACTGTGGGATGGCAGCGCCTTGAGGCTGCGGGGCGAGGGCATTGGATGCGAGGCCTCGCGGCGGCCTCCGTCGTCGTCGTTGGCGCCATCACCGTGTCTACACCGAGCCCGCCACCATCGACGTTCAATACCTTTGCGGAGGTGGCGGTGCCGACGCTTCTTGCGGGCTACGGCGTGCGGTCCATCGGGTTGATCTTCGGGCTCGGCGGCTGGTCGCTCGTCCCCTGGTTTGTGCTGGGCTTTTTGGCCTGCGCCCTGGTCGTCTGGGACCGCACGTCACGCGTGTGGTGGCGGCGCGTTCTCGCCGTGACGGTGGCGCTCGCCGTCATGTTCGGCTGGAGCTATGGCCTGGCCAAACTGCACCCCAGGCCGCCCAAAAATCAGAAGCTCCACAGGATTGAGGGGCAGACACCCAAGGGCGGTGGGCGCTTCTTTTGACCGGGTGCCGGTCAGTCCTCGAAGAAGTGGCTCTCGATGACCTTGTCCGGCTCCGCCAGCAGAAGCTGCTTGCGCTTGTAGTCGCTGCCGAGGCAGCGCGCCGGGATTCCGCGCACCGTGGCGGAGCGCTCCATATGGATGTGACCGCAGAACGCGGACGCGACGCGTTGGTCTTTCGCCAGCCGCTGTCCGAGCACGTTGGCGCCGAGGAATGTGTTGGCCCAGCGCCATTTGAACGGAACCACAGCACGGGGGTGGAAGAGCAGGGCGTGGTCGATCAGGTGGTGGACGAAGGCCACGACGCGCGGGGCGTCTGTGGCTTTCAGGTGTGCGCTGAGCCGGTCTGCCAGCTGGAGCGTCAGCTCGGGGTCGTCCACACCAAAGTGGGCGTAGTGGGCGTCCATCCAGATGGGGCGCTCGGACCAGGGCGGGATCTTGGTCTCGTACGAGGACACAGGCACGTCGATGGGGTCCCGGAACGAGTAGTCGTACCAGCCCATGGAGCCCACAAGTGCCACGCCGTCCACCACGGCGGGCGCCAGGTGCAGGGCGGTGAATCCGGCGGCCGCAAAAAGGGCCGGCAGGTGGATCTCGTGGATTGCCCAGGAGTCGTCGTCGTCCCAGCCGTTGGTCCAGACATCGTGGTTGCCAGGGACGGCGAGTTTTGGACCGGGCACGTCCTGGAACAAGGCGAGGCAGTCGGCGATGGCGGTCTCGCCGTTGCCAAAATCTCCTACGATGACGAGGGCGTCGGCCGGGTTGTCCCGCACGTGCTGCGCGAGTTTGCGCGTGGCTTGGTCTCCGCGCTTGCGGCCAAAGTGCAGGTCTGAGGTCACCCAGAAGCGCATGTCAGACGAAGCGTCCACTGTGGACGGGCGAGCCGCACCATTGGCGGCGCCTTCTGCCGGCGTCGCGCAACGGGGCGAACCGGCCCATGGAACCGGCGCCCGCAGCCACCAGCGCGCGCAGCGCGTCGATATCCTGCTCGCTGTTGTCGGCGTCCAGTGCGGCAATCCGGCGGGCGATCACCTCCACCGGCGCGTCGTCGGCCGGGGCCTTGTCGCTCTTCCGGGTCTCCGAATCCACGATCAGCCGGGCGCCCCATGGTGGGGTGTTCTCCTGGTAGAGGAACGTGACCAGGTCTGCGCAGTAGGGGTGGCGGGTCGTCCATTGGGAGGCGTGGCCCCACAAGAGCTGTCCGGGCCGGTGTTCAGCCACCTCCCGCCAGGTGTCTTCGTCCAGCGCGGCGATGTCGTAGGCGACGATGAGCCCGGCGCCGTCACCCGGCCAGGGTTCGGCTGGAAGGCCGAGGACGGCGGCCGCGGCCGTGCCGAGAATCTGACTGTCCCTGTCCGGCAGGAGATAGACCCGTGGCATGCTCATGCCGAGTGCCTGCAGCGCGGTGTCGACGAGGTCGATGGCCGACCGGCACAAGACCTCCTGGTCTTGCACCCAGGCGTAGCGACCGTTCATGCCTGCGTCGCGCCCGTGAGGGCTCTCGTGGAGCAGGACGGCCCCATTGACCACAAAATGCCAACCGCGCAGGTCCTCCACCCCCAATGGGCTGACCTCCCGCGCGAAGTCGGCGCGGGACACCATGTCCTGCACCTGCCTGGCGGTATCGGCCATCTCCTCGTCGTCGCCCTTGATGAGGCTGTCAAGGAGGTCCCTGGCGCCGTCGATGTCCGCGGTCATCAGGCGGTGGAAGGCCAGGAGATAGCGCGCCATATTGGGCTCTTGCCACAGCTCAGGGAAGGCCTCCAGGGCCGCCCGGGCGTCCGGGAAGCGCATGTCGTCTTCCAGCGCGCAGCACAGCTCGGTCACGATGGCGCGATCGCCCGGTCGCAGGTCGAGCGCGAAGCCGAGGACCCCCGCCGCAAGATCGGGCAGCCCGACCTCGATCAGGTGGTAGCCGGCGTCGTACAGCGCCTGGGGGTCTTCCGGCGTGTCGCCCGCAGCTTGCAGGGCGGGGCCGAGGGGGCCCTGGTCGCCGAGCGTCGTCGCGATCTCCAGCAGGTGCTCGAATACGATGCCCCAGCTGTCGGCGTCGAAGTCCGACGGATAGCGTGTCCCGCTGCGCAGCGCGCGCAGTGCGCCGTGGGGATCGTCCTGATCGAGCGCTTCGCGGACGCGGTGAAACAACTCATCACTCATGGCGCCCAGCCTGCCACAAGGGGGCCGGGTCGTCACTTTTGGGGACGTTGCGCGCGGCGGTCCGATGTGGTGGACTGCGCGGCCCATGAACGCCGTCATTGTCGTCCCATGCTACAACGAGGCCCGCCGGCTGCCGGGCGAGCAGTACCTGGCGTTTCTCCGCGCCCACGGTGAGTTCAGCCTGCTGTTCGTCAACGACGGCAGTCGGGACGAGACCCTGTCCGTCCTGACCGAACTCGCTGGGCGTTCCGAACGGATCGAGGTCCTCGATCTCTCTCAGAACGGCGGGAAGGCGGAGGCGGTCCGGCGAGGTGTGGTGCACCTGGGCGACGTGCCCGACCTCGTTGGTTTCCTGGACGCGGACCTCTCGACGCCACTGGCGGCGCTGGCCGACTTTCGGGAGGTGTTCCTGGCTCGCCCAGAAGTGGAGCTTG
This sequence comes from uncultured Pseudomonadota bacterium, assembly GCA_937890335.1. GTDB lineage: Bacteria > Myxococcota_A > Bradymonadia > Bradymonadales > CALBXO01. The sequence goes on from CALBXO010000885.1 coordinate 3,047, forward strand.
TGTTGGGGGCCCGCGTGCGGTTGTTGGGACGCCGAATCGAGCGCCGTCAGCTGCGCCACCTCCTCGGGCGAGCGTTCGCGACCGCCGCCTCAGCGACGTTGTCGCTGCCCGTGTACGACACCCAATGCGGCGCCAAGATGTGGCGTCCGACCGCGACGCTTCAGGCGGTGTTCGCGACGCCGTTCTCGAGCCGTTGGATCTTCGATGTGGAGCTGCTGGCCCGGTACGCGCAGGCGTTTGCATGGGACACGGGCGCCATCAGCGCACGGATCGTGGAGGTGCCGCTGATGCAATGGCACGAGGTCAGCGGCTCCCGCTTGAAGTCGTCGGACTTCGTGCAGTCCGCCGCTGATCTGTTGGCGCTGGCCTGGCGGTACCGGGTCCGACAGCGCCACTGATCTCCGTGCGCTACGAGAGAGACGACCCGGCGGGCTGAACGGAGGAGAGTGGCCCTTGTCGGGGCCACTGGCGCCAAGCGCGAGCGGTGGTAAACTGCCCGCACGTGACAGACGAAGTTGCCACAGATCCGGACCGGGTCGAGCTCGCAGGCGGGCACATCGATCTGCGCTCGCGGCGCGGCGTGCTGCGCGGCGCCGAGTTTGGTCTGACGGGGCGCGAGGCTGCGTTGATCCGCTACCTGTCCGCCCGGTCGGGTACCGCCGTGAGCACCGAAGAGCTGCTGATCGAGGTCTGGGAATATGCGCCCGGAGTCGTCAGCCGGGCCGTCCACAACACGGTCCGACGCCTGCGCAGCAAAGTAGAAGACGAGCCGTCTGCGCCGGTGCATCTCCTCACCGAGCACGGTACCGGGTTCCGTTGGGAGCGCGCCGCCGCGGCGTCAGCTGGACCGACCCAAGCCAAGCATTCATCCCGCGCTGCTTCCCACTTTCCGAGTACCGCTGGGCGCTTCATTGGGCGCGCGGACGAGCTGGACGAGGTGCTGGGCTTGTTGTCCACTGGCGCGCGTCTGGTGACCCTGACCGGAGCCGGCGGCATCGGGAAGACGCGGCTGGCTGCCGAGGTCTCTCGGCGGGTGGTGGGCGACGTTCACTTCGTGCCCCTTGAGGCTGCGCGTACCCGGTCCGACATCCTGCGTGCCGTCGCCCGTTCGCTGGACGTGCGCCTGGGTCGCGAGCCGGGGGAGGCGATACTCGCGGCGCTCGGGCAGTTGGGGCGGGCGACGCTCGTCTGTGACAACCTGGAGCAGGTCGGGGCGCTGGCTGCGCCGCTGTTGGATGCATGGCTGCTCCACACCGAGATCACGGTGCTTGCGACCTCGCGCGTGGCCCTCGGCGTGGGAGACGAGCAGGTGATCGAGGTTCCGCCACTGGGCCTGGCGGCAGCGGGCGGGCTGTCCGAGGCGTCCGGGCTGCTCCTGGCCCGGCTGGGCGTTGTCGACCCGCGGTTCGCGGCGCGGGCGGCCCAGGGGGATCTGGATCGCCTGTCCGCGCTTCTTGCGGGTGTCCCCTTGGCGGTGGAGTTGGCTGCGCCCTGGGTCGTGCGGTGTGGATTTGTGGAGGTGACAGGCCACCTGGAGCGCGCGCCGCTGGCCCTCGGCGACGGGGCAGGGCGCCATGGAAGCCTGACGGCGTGTCTGGATTGGGGGTGGAACCTGCTGGCCGAATCCGGCCGGAACGCGGCCGTTTCCGTCTCGGTCATGGAAGCTGTGTTTGACCTGGACTCAGCCTGCGCGGTGCTGGGAGCGACCGCAGCGGATGCGCTGGACGCGGTGCACGCCCTGGTCGAGGCCAGCTTTCTGCGGGAGACCCGCGCCGGTGGACGTCGCTGGGCGTGGCTGCCGCCGGTTCGGGAGTACGTGCGCGAGCGCGCGCGCGCCGACGCTGTCGAGCACCTTGGGGACGCGCGTCTGCGCCACGCGACCTGGCACGCCCGCCTGGGCGACGTGGATTTCCTGTGCCGCCTCGACTCAGGATCCGGGCAACGCGAGGCGTTGCTCTCGGCGGCCGACGAGCTTCGGGCCGCCACGCGCTGGGCGCTCGAGGCGCGGCCGGAGCCCGCTGTCCACGGCGCGCTCGCGCGGGCAGGGATCAGCGCCTTGGTCGGGCTCGGCGACGTCACGGGGGCGGCCGAGATCGTCGCGGAGATCGAGGCGTCGGGGGCGGTGTGCGACGGCTACGCTGCAGTTCGCGGCGCCGGGGGCGTCACCGCCGTACTCGGCCTGACGGACGCTCTCGAGCGCGAACTGCAGCGCGCGCCCGATGGTGACGCCGCGCGTCCGCTGCTGCTTGTTCTGCGCGGCAGCGCACTTCACGACACCGGCGAGCACACCGCCGCGGCGGAGGCTTTCGCGGAGGCGGAGTCGCAAGCCTCCGCACTGGGCCATGTCGCGCTGGCGGCCGAGGCGCTGGGCTATTGCGCCAATGCGTGGGCGGCCGGAGGCCGCCGCGACGCCGCGACGGAGGCTTTTGAACGAGCGCTGGCCGCGCTCGACGCGGCGGGGAACCCGCGTCCAGCTGCGATGGCGTGGAACAATTACGGCGTGATGGCCCTGCGCGGGCGCGACCTGGAACTCGCCGCAGCTCGTTTTGAGCGGGCCATGGAACACGGTGAGCGCTGCAACGACGGTCGCGCCGTCGGGAACGCCGCGGCGAACGGCGCCATGGTCCGCGCGCAGCTGGGCGACTTTGCGGGCGCCGGACAGTGGTACGACCGCGCCGTGGAGCAGGCCCAACGGTCCGGTTCGCCGCGGATGCTCGCACGCGTCCTGCTCAACCGCGCCGAGCTCGATCGGGTGGTCGGGGAGTTCGACCGCGCGGAGATGGACTTCCTACGGTCGATCCGGCTCGCGGATCGACTCCAGATCGCGTCCACCCGGTGGATCGCCCGCCTGGATCTGGCGCTCTTGTTCTGTGAGCAGGGCCGGGTGGGGCGCGTCGCTGAGCTCCTCGCGCACGAGGCGGTCGTGGGCTGTCCAGAGGGGGGGCGGGTCTACCGCGATCTTCTGCAGCTCGCGTGCGGCGCTTCGCGCGACGACGAGGGCGCGCGCCGCGAGTTGCTGCGTCGCTCGCGGGCGGACGGCGGCGCGCTTGGCGCGGTGGTGCTGGCGTGGGCGGAGCGTCGCGCTGGGCGCGAGGAG
>CALBXO010000886.1 GCA_937890335.1 uncultured Pseudomonadota bacterium
CCCCGCTGCGCACGACCGCCGCGCTGCCGTTGCCCCAGATGGCCACGGATGGGCCGCCGCCGCCGCCGCCGCCGCAGCCGCCGTTGCCTCCGTTTCCACCAGCACCGCCGACGCCGCCCTCACCGGTCCTGTCGTCCGAGTCGGTACCCCCAGCGCCCCCCGCGCCGCCGCCGCCGCCCGCACCGCCGTTGCCACCGCGGCCGCCGTTGCCGCCGCCGACTGTGCTCACCGTGACGTTGTTGACGTTGACGGTGGATCCGCGGATCAGGATGCCGATGGACGCTCCGGCGCCGTCGCCGCCGGACCCCAGACCTCCGGCGCGACCGCCGCCGCCGCCGCCGCCACCGCCACGGCCCGTGCCGCAGTAGATACAGCCGATGATGGGTGCGGTGCAGTCCTCGCCACCGCCGGCGCCACCGCCGCCGCCGCCGCCGCCGTGGGAGCCGTTGGAGCCGTTGGTGCCGTGGGACGGGGACCAACTTACGGTGCTGAGCGTGCCGAGGTTGTCGCCTCGGCCTCCGTGGCTGCCCTGGGTTCCGGCGCAGCCATTGCCGCCGTTGCCACCGTTGCGCGGGTTGCCGTCGTTGCACCCGAGTCCCGAGTTTCCGCTACCGGCGCCCGCGGTGCCGCCGCACGGTGCTCCATTGCTGGCCCCGCCGGAGCCCGCAGGCCCTGAGGCTTGCCGGCGACCGGTGGCGCCACCGCCGCCGCCGAGAGACCCGCCACCGCCGCCGTTCGCCCCGCTCGCCGAGCTCCCGCGACTTCCGGCGCCGCCGTTGCTGCCGTTGTTCCCGGCGCTGCCGTTGCCGCCGCGGCCGGCTGTCACGTCAAGGTCCAGGAGCGTCAGGTGCGTAGCGCTGTTGTTTACGGTAATGGCGATGGCCGCCTCCGACGCTTCGGTGCGGTTGCTCACCGTGATGTTGATCTGCGAGATGAGGACAGGGCTGTTCAGCGACTCCGCCCGCAGCGCCGTGGGGCCCGAGCTCGTCAGCGTGGCGCGGCTGTCGTCGCGGCTGCGGAAGTTGGCCGCGTACCCTGCAAACATGCCGACACCGGAGCGCAGGGTCAGGGCGGAGCCTGTGGTGTAGCTGCCCGTGGCCACCAGGATCTGGTCTCGGTCTCCGCGGGCACCGGCAATCTCCAGCGCCCGGCCCAGGGTCGCGACGGGGGCTCCGGTGGTCAGGCCGTCGTTGAAGTCACTCCCGTTGCTACGTACGAAGATCGCGTGCTCACGGTTGCCGTCTACCCCATCGCAGTCCTCGTCGGTGCCGTTGGGGTCGGGCTGGTCGTCCTCGCGTTGGAAGGTGCACTGGTACTCACAGCCGTTGTCCGGGTTGTTGTCCAGGTCCACCCAGCCCTCGTTGCAGGCACCCAGCACACACTGGCTGTCCTCGCAGCTGCGGCCGGCGTTGGGGAAGGTGCAGACGCGGCCGCAGCCGCCGCAATTGTCAGGGTCCACGGCCCGTTGGGACTCGCAGCCGTTGTCCTGGAGGCGATCGCAGTTCTGGTAGCCGAGGTTGCACAGCAGGATCTCACAGTCGCCCTCGCGGCAGATGCCGTCCGCGTTGGACGGTTCGCAGACGCTGCCACACTCGCCGCAGTGGTTTACGTTCTCGTTGAGGTTCACCTCGCAGCCGTCGGGAATCTCGCCGTTGCAGTTGTCGAACCCGTCCACGCAGTCGGCGATGCCGCAGGTGCCCTCGGAGCAGTTTTCAATCGCCTGGGGCAGGTCGCAGGCGTCGTTGCAGGCCCCACAGTGCGCCGGGTCGGTCTGGGTGTCGTAGTCCTCGTCGAACTGGCCGTCGCAGTCGTTGTCGATGGTGTCGCAGGCCTCGACGCCGGCGTTGCTCGGGATGCAGGCGTACTCGCAGCCGTTGTCCGTGCGGCCATCGATGTTCCACCACAGCTCCTCGCACTCACCGATGGCGCAGTCTCCCTGCGCACAGACCGGCGTGGCGTGCGGGAAGCTGCACACACGGTTGCACTCGCCGCAGTTCGTCACGTCGTTGATGAGATCGAAGGTCTCGTCGATGGCACCGTCGCAGTTGTCGTCGGACTCGTTGCAGACCTCGACACCGTCACCGGCGATCTCGCAGAAGTACTCGCAGCCGTTGTCGGTGCGACCGTCGATGTTGTAGCGATCCGCCAGGCACGGGCCGAGCGCGCAGGTGGCCTCGGCGCACAACGCCTCTGCGCCGTCGTACACGCAGCGGTTGCCGCACTCGCCGCAATGCTCGGGGTCGTTGAGGAGGTCAAAGCCCTCGTCGGAGGTGCCGTCGCAGTTGTCGTCCTCCCCATCGCAGACCTCCAGCGCGCTGGCGTGCACGTTGGGGTCGTCCTCATTGCAGTCGATGCCGAGGCACTCGTCACCCTCCCCGTGCCCGTCATTGTCGGGGTCAAAGCATCCAGAGCAGAAGCCATCCGTGAGCTGGCATTGCCAGGATGGCTCCTGGCCCTCGCGGGGAATCTCGATGCAGTCGAAGCCGTCCGGACATCCCCGGACGTCGCAGGAGCGTCCGCAGAACTTGCCGTCTGGGTAGGTCAGGCACAGGTCGCTGCGCCCACCGCACTCCTCGTCCGTGTTGCATCCGTTGCACAGGTAGGTGGCTTCGGGGAAGCACAGGAAGGTGCGGTCGGCGCCGGAGTTGGCGACGGCTGCGCAGACCCACTCCTCGGGGCAGTCGTCGTCGCCGTTGCAGAAGTCGGTGCAGACCTTCTGGCCGTTGCCGCCGGCGATCTCGATGCACCAGCCGCTCGGGCAGTCGATGTCGTCGTCGCAGGGGTCACCGATCTCCACGGTGGGGCCCTGGTCCACCTCAACGTCGGGGACATCGGGGGTCAGGTCCGGCTCGATGTCGCGCTCGTCGCCCGTGTCTTCCTCGGTCAGGACGCAACGGCCCTCAATGCAGGTCCCCGCGTCACAATCGCCGCCAGACTCGCACTCGTCGGCGGGCGTCGCGTTTGCCCCCGACGTGTCGCCGCCCGCGCACGCGGAGGCCATCAGGAGGCCGCACAGGGCAGCCAGGACCGCAGACCGGTACATCAATGCCGTCATCGTTCACCAAAAATCTCTGGAGTCGTCTCCAATGCCGGTGGCAGGATAGCGTTGAAGCGGGTTGAGAGCGAAACTCCTGCGTATGTTGGCCGCACTCATCAGCGCCGTTCTCGCCTCCTGGACCCCGCCGCCTGTGGGCGACGCCGTGGTGACAGTGGAAACCCAGCCGCCGGGGGCTGTCATTCTGCTGGACGGGCACCTCCACTGCCGGGCCTCGCCCTGCGTTCGGTTTGTCGCGCCGGGCGAGTACGTCGTGACGGCGCTCCACGAGGATGCGAAGACCGTGCGCAAGACGGTGAAGGTCACGCTACCCGCGGCGCGCGTCGCGATCGAGATGTCGGCCGCGAACGCGGAGTGAGGCCTCCCGCCGACGCCTTGTGAAACCGCGCTGTTGCGAAACTTGTCATGACCCGGCCCATGGGCGTAGAACTTGGGTGGGGCCTGCCCACAGGGCGGGAACATGACACCTGAGCACGAGCAGCTGCTCGACCTTCTGATCTGTGAGACACGTCGCCTTGGTCCGCCGACGCTGTCCCGAATCAAAGAGATCACAAACAGGCCAGACATCTGGCCCGAAATTCGTCACCTGCGCGACGCCGGTTTTGTCCGACAGTTGGGCAAACACGGTCCGTGGTGTCCGGTGAAGACGACGGGGAGCGCACGTCTTGTGCTCACCCTCGTGGAGGTGGGGGAGGACGACGACGACCCGGACGAGGGCCAGGTCGGGCTCGCCGAGCTGCTGGTGCGCGGGGCTCTCGGGCGGCGGTAGATGGCGGTTTCCTGGGCCGCTCGTCTACTTGCGACGGGGAGGCGGGGCGGTCGTGCGCTCCACGGTCCGGAGGCCCGCAGAGCTCGGGAGAGAAGCCTTCCACTGTGGTGGATCCGGCGCTGGCCCGCCCAGGACCACGGCCCAACTTGAGGTGCCTCGTCGGGCGACGATCTCGACACGGGCCGCCGTGGGCAAGGGCACGGCGGCGCCCGGCTCGAGCTTTCCCGTTTGGACTGCACGGACGCAGTCGCTGCCGCTGCAGGCGTAGATGTCGATCTGGTCCAGGGGCCTGCGGGTCAGCACGACGCCGTCGGCGATGGTGAGCGGCACGTCCGGCTTGTCGCAGACGGCGTCTCGCGCCAGGTACGGCAGCGCGGCCTCGCGCAGGCGTGGGTCGAGCTCCGCGCGGTCCACAACGTCCAGACACAACGCCCCGTCCAGGTAGTCGATGAGGTCCACGCCCTGCGTCCCGCGCGTGGCCAGCTGGCCGTCGCCCAGGTGTTCTACCAGCGGTCTGACGACTTCGGCGCCGGCGTGGATCGTGTCCGCGTCGTCGTCCTGCTCGTCCCACAGATCGTAGAGCAGCGCCGCGACCAGGTACTCGCTGATGGGATCGTCCAGGCTGTCTCCCGTGAAGGCGCCGTAGTCCATGTCGGGGGTCTCAATGTCATGGACTGTGCGGCGGTCGCCCCGCGTGTCGAAGTACACGGGATCGCCGCGCACCATGCCGGAGAAGGCCGTGGACCACCCCTCCGCCCAGGCCAGTCTTGGGTCCACCGGCGACCCGTCGTGGGAGCCGCCCGGGGAGTCCTGGTGGGAGTAGACGTTCTGGAGGTAGTGGCCGAGTTCGTGGAGTATGACCGGGTCGTCGAGCGCGTCGTTGTCGTTCGGGATGCCGTAGAGATAGATCGTCCGCGGCACGTCGCCGTCGCGGTAACAGGTGCCGCACTCCACGTTTTCTCCCTCTGACCAGACGAAGTGCAGCGGCACGGGCGCGCCGTCCCGGCCCGTGTTTCGCCACCACTCGAGCCCCTGAGCACCGGCGTCCAATGCGTTGAAGGGGGCGGACAGCGACGCGCCGTCGTCAAGGTGCAACGCAACCTCGGTGCCGTCCCCGCTGCGGAATTCGCCCCATTGGCGGACCGCGTAGATGCGTCGCTGTGCGTCGACGACCGCCAGGTCCGCCTCGGGCCCGCTGCGCGCTGCGACTGCGCGCACGTAGAGGTCGCCCGGCACCGGTTCGTAGGCCAGGGTGAACCGCCCGCGCCCATCCGTGTAGCCGCGTCCCAGGATGGCGCCGTCGCCGATCACCTCCACCAGGGTCCCCACCAGCGGTCGGGCGTGGTAGTCGAGGCGAGCGGTCGCGTCGTTCCAGAATGGATCGTGGAAGCTTGCAGCCCCCGAGACCCTGCCCGCTGGGGTAGGGTTGTCGCGAGCGGTGATCCGCACCGCGTAATCGACCCCGTTGGTGTCGAGATCAAAGCCGATGATCCGCAGGGTGTGGAGACCGGCAGTCCGGGCGACGAAGCCCAAGGCCTCGTTGTCCGTGACGCTTCTTGACGCGCTGAGCAGCTCGCCGTCGGGGCCGATCAGCTCCAGGTCGACGTCGCCGGCGGCGTGCTCGAACTCGGCGCTGATGTTCAGGCGAGCTCCGGCGGTCAGCCAGATGGCCCGGTAGTCGTCGTCGCCGGGGCATGCCCTTGCGTTGTGGGCGTTCGGGGCAAAGACCGTCACGGCCGCCCTCGGACTGTCGTCGTCCTCCATTGCGTCGTCCAGGCACGCGCCAGCGCCGCGCTCCCGGACGACGCGCAGGCTGTAGCTGGCCTCCGCGCCGTCGTAGCCAAAGACCTGCAACCACCAGGAACCGGAGGTGTGGACATCAACCTCCAGCGCCTCGTTGTCGTCCGCGGAGTCGGCGCGGGCGACTTCCACCAGATCCGGGCCGTAGGCGGCGATGTCCAGGTCTCCGTCGTCGTTCCGGAAGCGCAAGTCGGCCACGAGCCGATCGCCCGCCTCCACGACGATGCGAACCCAGTCTACGTCGCCCGTGCAGACGCGCGCGCTGTGGGAGGGGTCCATGTCGCCCAACCGGGTTGCGGTGCCGGGCGTGTCATCGGGTTCGAGATCGTCGCATGGGGGGGCGTCTGCGTCGGGTTGCTCCCGGGGCGCACCGTCGGGCATCGATTCACGCACATCCGCGTCGGGCAGCGTGGTGTCGGACGGGCTCACGTCGGACCCGACTTCGGGACCACTCGAGTCGGGCGTCAGGTCTTCGGGTCCGGCGTCGGCGGGCTTGCGCTGGTCGGGCTCCGGCGAGTCCGTGCACGCACCCGTTGCGAAACTCAGCGCCGCACAGGCCACCAACCACACGAACAGAGAACCGACACCAGTGGTCGGTTTGGGCTTTAGCCGGGCTCTGGGACCGCCGATGTGGAGTGCAGACCCCTCCAGGGCGGGAAGGGGAGAAAGCTCCCCGGTGAGTGACGGCATGGCGGCTGAAAAAGTCATCCAGTTTGCGGCAATCGAAGGCAGGAAGAGGTCCCGCGTGAAGTATCTGGACACAGTCCCGCAGACCCGCGTGGTCGTGGATCTGAGACAAGTCCGGATTGCTCGTGCGCTGGACGCTGTGAGCGCCGGACGACTGCAGGAACACAAGGCACCGCGGGTCGCCGTTGGCGCCGACATCGCCGAGTATCGGCGCCGCATTCGAGCCGGCGCGTACGCGGTGGACGCCGAAGAGCTCGCGGCGAGCATTCTCGACTCCCTGCTCCCCTCCGACTAGTTCCTGCACAGGGACATTGACGAGTTGCGCCGGCCCCTCGACCGGATCTCGTCGTCGGCGTGGTGGAACCACGCCTCCTCCTCGTTCCTTGACCTCCGGCCGAGTTGCTCGCCGGAAACTCATCAATCTCCCTGTCCAGAAACACTAGCGCGCCTCAGACGTAGATCAAAACCAGGATTGCGATTCCCCACAGGCCGATGTTGGTCAGGAAGATGGGGTCGCGGATCATCCGGTCCGTCGGGCTTTCCGCCTCGTCTACGCGGGACACCAAGAAGTAGAAACGTACAATTCCAAGGATGGCGAACGGGATCGTCACGGGGAGCCACGGCGACTCGAAGGGCGCCCGCTCCAGGTGCCACGGCTGGCCAGGCAGGCTCACGGACATCGAGTAGGCGGTGTAGGCTGCGATGGTGAGTCCGGCGCAGATCAGCAGCGCGTAATTGAGCGACTCAAGCCGGTAGTTCTCCAGCACTTGGCGCTGTTTGCCCTTCCCAAGGCCCGCCTCCAACATCTCGTGCTTGCGCTTGCCGAGGCCGAGATAGAGGGCCAGCAGAAACGTGCAGCCGAACAGCCAGGGGGAGAAATACACGTCGATCGCGAAGGCGCCGGCGAGAGTGCGGAGCAGGAACCCGAGCGCGATGCTCGTGACGTCCAGGAAAGCCAGGTGTTTGACCTTCCACGAGTACAGCAGGTTCTGACCGAGGTAGAACGCGGCTACGGCGCCGAGCCCCAGGTCCAGGGCGAACGCGCCGGCGAGGGCCACGACAACCATGGCCAGGGCGGTGATGCGGGCCGTGCGCAGCGGGAGCGCGCCAGAGGCGATCGGGCGGTTGCGTTTGGTGGGGTGGGCGCGGTCCTTCTCGACATCAAAGATGTCGTTGATCAGGTAGACGGCGCCCGAGAGCAGGCAGAACAGCCCCGCGGCGAGGAACGCGCGCAGGAGGAGCCAGGGGTCCGTGAGATTCGCCGAGAAGACGAGGGGGGCGAGCACGAACGCATTCTTGACCCATTGCTGCGGGCGCAGCGATTTGAGGAGTGCGATCAGTCTTCTTCGTCAGTCTCTTCGCCCTCTCCGGGCGACGCCTCGTAGCTCGAGCGCAATTTGTCGAGTCCGAAGACCTCGACTTGTCGGATCCGCTCGCGCGTCAGGTTGAGCAGCTCGCCGACCTCTTCCAGCGTGATACCGCCCCGATCCGCCACGTCGAGGGCGCACGTCTCGCTCATCTCCCAGACCTCCAGGTCCGGAAAGTTGATCTTGATCGATCCGATCTCGGGGTTGATGTCGAGGTAGAGGTGGTATTTGCAGGAGACGTAGGGGCACGGTCGCTCGGCCGTGCGGCAATCTTCGCGCAGCTCCGGCCGGCTCTCCTCGAGCTCGGCCAGCGTGCGGCGCAACTCGGCGATCTCGTCCTTGGACAGTCGCCGGGTCGGAATGGTCTTGGAGCGGCGCAGTCCTTTGCGCGCGCCTCGTTTGGAGCCGGAGCTGCGTCGTGTGCGCTTTGTCGGCGGGATGGTCATCGATCTCCTCCGTGAGCCGTGCTCATCCACCCAAGTATCACGCGCCCGTGCCCGTGGACAAGCGCGCGATGGTCGCCGCCGCAGCGTCGAGTCGCCGGCCCAGCTGGGCCTCGGTGGCGGCAGGGTCGATCGGCACAGTGACGACATCCAGGAGCAGCTGCCGCCGCACGCCTCGGGTGATGATTTGAAGGGCGGCGACGCGTGAGAGGGTGGCGTCGTCGCACCCGGGCGCCCGCACGAGGTCAAACATCGCCGTGTCCAGCGCGCGCGACCGGTCGTAGAGCAGCCGACCGGAAGCGGAGTAGAGTTCAAAGGCGAGAACGGGCATCAGTGCGCTCGGCGCCCCAGTGGAGGTGATGCCCGGCGTGCGCCCCTGGCGCCACAGCTCGCGCTGAAGCGGGGTGGCGAGATCGCCCGGCCCAGGCGGCGTCGACGGCCTCTGTCGCGCCCGCCCCCACATCACCAGCAGCATGCCGGCACCCGCCGCCAACAGCAGGAACAACACCTTGATCATCGAGACTCCGCCTTGACTTCCTGAAGCAGTATACCGTAACTGATACGCAGTTGGGCGCCCTCGTTTCCACGGGTTCAAGGGCCATCAGCGTGTCGCCGCCGGACGCAGTTTCGCGGGGCACGTTTCACCATCACGGCGAGGTTGATGTCGATGGGGCAGGAGCCGCAGGGCTATGTCCTCAAGTTCATCTCTGGGAAGTACCAAGGCGGTGAGTTCCCACTCGAGATGAACAAGGAGATCCTCATTGGGCGGTCGAGTGATCTCGACATGGTCCTGGTGGAGGACATGGTCTCTCGTCAGCACTCCAAGATCTCGACGGTCGAGGGAGAGCTGCACATCGAGGACCTCGGCAGCACCAACGGCACCTTCGTCAACGGCGAGAAGGTGACGAAGAAGCGCCTCAAGGAAGGCGATCGGATCCTCGTCGGCACCAGCATCATCAAGCTGGTAGCCGCCGGAAGTGACGACGACAACACGTCCCCCAACATCAAGGATCTCCCGGACGAGGCCTACGAGGCGCCGGTCATGGCCACGCGCCACGGCGGGACCACGGTCACCGGGTCCATCTCTGGTCTCATCGACGAGGTGCCGCTGCCGGACCTTCTGCAGCTGTTCAGCACGTCGAAGAAGAGCGGAGTTCTCGTGATCTCGTCGCACCATACGGCGGAGATCTTCCTGCGCGAGGGCCGCGTTTTCTACGCGACCATCGAGGGCGCGGGCGACATCTCGCCGTACAAGGCCTTCTACCGCATCTTGTCGTGGGACAAGGGCACGTTCTCGCTGGAGCACCCCCAACAGGTGAGCTTCGACGAGGAGATGGACGCCTCCACCGAGGCTCTCCTGATGGAGGGCATGCGGCAGCTCGACGAGATCGCCAACGTCGGCTCCGACGTCCCGTCCTACGAGACGGAGCTCCAGATTCACTCGCCGTTGGTGCCGCCCCTGCGCTCACTGACGCCGGAGCTGCTCGATACGATGCAGCTGATCCACAATTGTGGGCTGGTCGAGGACATCCTGAACGCTTCCCTGGCGACGGACCTCGAGACCATCACAGACCTGATGTACCTGCTGCGCAACGACTACGTGCGCACCAAATGAGCGCTCCGGTTCGGGCGACCACCGGCGTCTTTTCGACGTTCATGTGGTTGCGACCGGACGCCGTCCTGACAGAATCCGGCGTAGAGCGCGGCCTGGCCGTGTGCGTCCAGGCCGGGCGGATAATCGAGGTCGCGCTCGCAGCGCTCGTGCCCGACGGTGAGCCGGTGCGCCGGCTTCCGGGGCGGCTGCTGATCCCGGGTTTTGTCAACGCGCACAGCCACGCATTCCAGCGCGAATTCCGGGCGGAGACCGAGTTCCGGCAGGTGGACCAGGACGACAACTTCTGGACCTGGCGCGACCGGATGTACCGGAGCGCGCAGAAGCTCGACCCGGACGGTGTGCACAGGGCGGCGCTGCGGGTCTTCTCCGAGATGCTTGCGGCGGGCTTCACGACCGTGGGCGAGTTCCACTACCTCCACCACCGTCCAGCGGGGCAGTCCTACGCGGCGATCGAGGAGATGTCCCAGGCCGTGATCGACGCGGCGGCCAATGTGCGCATCCGGATGGTGCTGCTGGAGGTGCTCTACTGTACCGGCGGGATCGGGCAGGCCCTGCGGCCCGAGCAGCGGCGGTTCGCAAGCAGTGATTTCGACCGCTATCGCGCCCTGGTCGACGCGGTCCAGCGCAGCGCGCGCTCCTCCCCATTGGTCACAGTCGGGCTCGCGCCGCACAGCGTCCGAGCGGTGCCCCGCGATCTCCTCCGCGAGATTGGGCTGCTGGGCGCCGAGCGGAACCTGCCCGTCCACATGCACCTGTCGGAGCAGATCAGTGAGGTGGACGACTGTGTGGCTGCGTACGGCCAGAGCCCCGTGGCGACCGCCGCAGCGGCAGGGCTGCTCAGCGATCGTTTCACGGCTGTGCACGCGACCCATTTGCGCGACGGCGACGCCGAGCTCCTCGCGGAGGCGGGCGCGCGTGTGTGCGCGTGCCCCAGCACAGAGGCGAACCTCGGGGACGGATTTCTCCCCGCGAGGGAGCTGCGGGCCGCCGGGGTGGATCTGTGCATCGGTTCCGACAGTCACGCGCTGATCGATCCGTTCGCGGAGCTTCGGATGATCGAGTACCGCGAGCGTCTGCGCAGCCGCAGCCGCAATGTTCTGGTGGGCGAGACACCCGACCGGGCCGGTCGTCTTCGGCTGGGTGCTGAGCTCCTGGCCATGGGGACGGCACACGGGGCGGCGGCGCTCGGACTCGACACCGGGGCGATCCGCGCTGGCGCACTGGCGGATCTCGTTGCCATCGATGTGGAGGATCCCGCGTTGCAGGGCGTGTCCTCGGAATTCCTGCAGGAAGCGCTCGCCCTGTGCGGCAGTCCACGCTGCGTCAAAGAAGTCTGGGTCGGCGGCGTGCAGGTCCACGGACCGCGCTGACGTTGTTGACGCCCGTCCCGGAACGGGCGTATATCTTCAGGTTGAAGGCAATTCAGACACACACCTGAGGGGTAGACGTTGGGCATAGCCGCGTCTGTCCACTCGCGCGGAGGGAGAGATCCAGATGATGGACTGGTTCCAGTCGTTGGAGAACGTCGAGGGGATGGAGGATCATCAGTTGATGGCCCTCGACTCCGAACTCAACAAACACCTGAGTATCGTGCGCTACGCGACGATGGGGCTGCTCGTGCTCATTGTCGGCGGGATGCTGTACTCAATGTACAACACCGTCAACAGCATTGACTCCGACGCAGTCGCCAAGGCCGCCGAGGCCGAGGTCGCAGTCCTCCTGCCGCAGCTGCAGCGCGCGGCGGTGGAAGTGGGCAACGAGGTCTCTCCCAGCGTGGCCGCCGCCTTTACCAAGGAGGCTGAGCAGCTCGCGTCAGACCTGGAGAAGTCGCTCGACACGGAGATCGCAGCGCTTCAGAAGTCCCTGCCGATGAAGATGGAAGTCACCCTCCTGCGCGAGATGCAGAAGGCGCGCGAAGAGCAGAGGGGCCTGCTCCTGGCCAAGTTCCCCGATCTCAAAGCCCAGCCCAAGAAGGTGGACGCGCTGTTCACCTCCTTTGAGTCTGGAACGACGAAGTGGGCGGGCCTCGTGCTCGCGCGTGTGTTCGAAAAGCATCTGGCGGAGCTGAACAAGCTGCGCCAGACGCTGGATACGTTTGTTGCCAAGAAGGATGCCGCCAACGACAAGGCCGGCACCCCCGAGGCGGTCGATGGGGAGCAGGTCCTCAACGTGTGGTTGGAGATTCTCGACGAGACGTTCGCCGGCGAAGGCGAAGAGATCGTGGTCGAAGAGAAGATCCAGCAGAAGAAATAGACAAACACCACACGTTTGAAAAAGGAGAACCAACCCATGACCGATACAACGCTTCGCAAATATGTAGAGAACCAGGTGCGGGCCAAGCACAGCCGGCGCCGTCTGGGCCTGATCATTGGCCTGGTCCTGAACCTCTTTGTGTTTGGCTACCTGTACTTCATCCACACGCAGGTGACGTACATCACGCAGCCGGACAACCTCGTGGCCGCGGCCTCTGGCCTCGTCTCGAGCAACATCCCCAACATGAAGGCTTCGGCGGCCGCGGCGATCAAGGAGGAGGCGCCACAGGTCGCCACATTCCTGGCCGACGCCATCCGCACCGAGGTGCCCCGCCTGCTGCGCGAGCAGCTTGAGACCATGGTCGTGGAGTACACGACCGGTCTGGCTGGCTACGCGGCCACCCAGTACAACACGAGCTTCGCGGCGATCCTCGACATCGCTGAGCCGGAGATCAAGAAGGCCATCGCGTCCAACAGCGACGAGGAGCGCGACATCGTCGTGATGCAGTTCCTCGAGAAGCAGGTGGACGCGGCCGTGGCGGACCTGAGCCGGCGCAACGAGGGCCAGGACCCGGTGCTGTCCAAGCTGGACGCCTCCCACACGGCGCTGGTGACGCTCAACAAGCGCGTCGAGGGCGTGACCTCAAAGGCGCACAAGTCTGCGGGCAAGAAGGCGCAGCTGGAGAAGAAGTTCCTCTACACGCTGTGGCGCTTCATCCAGAAGGAGTACCCGGATTTGAAGGACGAGACGACGCTGGAGGAGGACCCGGCGATCGCTGACCCCATCAAGAAGAAGAAGTAGGTTCTGACCTGCGCTCCAACGCGGAACGCCGCCCCAGCTACTGGGGCGGCGTTCTGCTTTCTTGCCGTTCTGGTGCCGGGAGCGCGGCGCTACTTGCGCCGGATGAGGCCGTCTTCCGTGAGGTGATACTGCGGCGGCAGAGCTTCCTTGATCTCAGTGCGCAGCTCGTCGTTTTCCAGGTCCTCCAGCGCGGTCCAACCCTTCTGCGCCATGCGGTCGCAGACCATGCTCTGGATGCGTCCGGAGTCCTCGATCCGGAGGTTGGCGCGCAGCGAGTCGCGCGCCCACTCCTCGTCACGTTTGACCACGGCGCTGACGGACTGGAAGCGGATGTCCTCGTTGTCTGAGATGGTGAAGCGCGCGATCTCTTTCTGCAGATCCGGGTAGTCGGTGTAGCCCTGCGAGCGCAGGATGAGCTGCTCCTTCTTCACCGGGTCGCGCTCGTAGCCCACGTCCATGGTGGACAGTAGCTCCTGGATGAAGGCGGCCAGATCCTGGGGCGGCAACACATCCTCGAGCACGCGCATCTGCCAGTTGATGACCGCCGGTTCGGCGCGGACATTGTCCTTGACCACGTCGCCCACAGCCGGTCCGGCGCCGGCGAGCATATCGTAGACGAACGTCTTCTCCTCGATGTCGTAGGTCGTGTTCTGGGTCTGCACCTTGAAACGCTCCATGAGGGCGTGCAGGGCCTCGGGCGAACCAATCTGGAACAGCTGGGACGCGGCGTCGTTGCGATCCGGGGACTGCACCCACAGGTTCGTCAGCTTCTTGCGCAGCTTCTCGACCTGGCGGGCCTGCGCCTTTTCCTTGTCGAACAGAAAATCCAGGAAGCCCATAACACTCTCCTACCCTCAAATACGTCGCCTTCGGCGCGCGCTTGTCCTACCACGCACGCGTCGCGGTCGCCATGAGCGCTCGCCCTTTTACCAGCGTCGGGCTGTGTGATAAACCCGCGCGACAGAGGGTGCCAAGAGGAGAACAATGACTGCAGGCCGCTTTGATGACGTTACGCAGATCGTGGGGAACACCCCGATCGTTCGCCTCAACAAGCTCGGCCGTCACCTCCAAGGGACGCTCTGGGCCAAACTGGAGTACCTGAACCCCGGCGGATCCGTGAAGGACCGTGTCGCGTTCCAGATCGTGGAGGACGCGGAGCGCGAGGGCCTTCTGCGGCCCGGCGGGACCATCGTGGAGGCCACGAGCGGCAACACGGGCATGGGGTTGGCGCTGGCCGCTGCCCTCAAGGGCTACAAGTGCGTCTTCGTGATGCCGGACAAGATGTCCCACGAGAAGATCGCTTCGCTGCGGTCCTTTGGCGCCAAGGTGGTGATCACGCCGACCGCCGTCGAGCCGGATGACCCGCGCAGCTACTACTGCGTCAGCCGGCGCATCGCCGACGAGACTCCCGGCGCTTTCTACGCCAACCAATACCACAACCAGTCCAACCCGCGTGCGCACTACAAGACGACAGGTCCGGAGGTCTGGGAGCAGACCGACGGCACCATCGACGCGTTCTTCGTCGCGGCGGGCACGGGCGGGACGCTGTCGGGCACCGGCAAGTACCTCAAAGAGAAGAACCCGGACGTTCAGATCGTGGCGATCGACCCCATCGGGTCCATCTACTACGACTATTTCAAGACCGGCCGCATGACTGAGGCCAACAGCTATAAGGTCGAGGGTTTCGGCGAGGACTTCCTTCCGAGCACGATGCACTTTGACTACGTCGACGACGTGGTCCGCGTTACGGACAAAGAGTGCTTCCTGACCACGCGTCGCCTTGTGCGTGAGGAGGGGATCTACTGCGGTGGCTCCGGCGGTGGAGCGGTCGCGGGTGCGATCAAGTACGCGGAGAAGGTGGGCCGGCCCATCAACGGCGTCGTGATCATCCCGGACTCGGCGTCCAAGTACCTGTCCAAGATCTTCAACGACGACTGGATGCGCGAGCACGGATTCCTCGACCCGGACAATCTCACGGGAACCGTGGCCGATCTTCTCGGCCGCAAAGGCGGCGACGACGTGGTCACGGCGCAAGCCACCGACGACGTTCGGTCGGTCATCGCGAGCATGAAGAAGCACGGCTACAGCCAGCTGCCGGTGTTGGACGGACGGGCCATCGTGGGCGTCGTCAACGAGGCAGATCTGTTGCGTCACCTTTTGGGAGACGCCGGTGACGCCGGTACGCCGGTGCGCGATCTGGTTGCGCAGGACTTCACGATTGTTGAGCGCTCCAACCACATCGGGCTGCTCGGACAGTTCTTCCAGCTCAAGAAGGTTGTCATGGTGGTGGAGGGTGCCGACCTGGTGGGGATCATCACCAAAATCGACTTCATCGACTACGTCTCGAGGCGGGTGGTATGAGCACAGGTGACGCGAGCGGCTACGGCGGGCAGCTGGGCCAGACCCTACGCACGCCCATGACGGTCACGAGCGAGAACGGTCGGACCTTTACGGCCTCGGTCGTGACGCAGATCAACGCCGTGACGGATCCGTCGCTGCGCGAGTCGCTCGTGGACGGGACGCTGACCACGGTCTCGGATCCGAACACGGGCCGAACCTACCACCTGGCGGTCCCGGTGCTGGTGCACGATGAGCCGCTGCGCCTGTTTGTCATTGTGCTGCCCGACGCGCTGCGCCACAGGGAGTTTGCCTGCCGGAGGGACCTGCTCGATTCGCTGTCTGCCAGCGCCGATGTGCTGCCGGATTATGTGCGCGAGTTCAAGGTCGCCTTTGGTGGTGATGGTCTGGCGCGCTGCGTGGAGGCTGCGAGGGCGCAGCTTGCCGGGGACGACCCGGAGGGCGCCCGCATGGCCGGGAAACGCCGTGAACTTGAGGCTTGGGACCGCAAGCTTCAGCAGGAGCGGCGCAGCCTGGATGCGCTCCGAAACAGTCTGGAGGCGCTCAAAGACGAGCTCGCCAAGCAGCAGGCGTCGCCGGCGCGTCCCGCGCCCCCCAGGGTGCCGCGCCGACACGACAACGAGCCCACGACCGTGGTGCCGCGGGCTGTCTTTGACAGCGGCGCGCACGACGCGGTGGGCAATGCGGACGGTTGGTCCATCGATCCAGCCCCGGCGGACAAGACCGATCCGGCCGTAGTCGCGCAGGATTTCACCCCCACTCCTGGGCACCCGGACAGGGTCACCGCCTCGGAGCTGAGCGCGGCCAGCTCGATTCTGCGTCGGTTTGACACGGACCGGGCCGGCAGCCGGCCGTGGTACCACGGTTTCTCTGCGGGGGATCTGGTCCTCTCCTACCGGCTGCCCAACGAGCGGATGGCGCGCTTTGGAAAGGCCGGGTGCAAGCTCTATCTGCAGTTTCACGACCTGGAAGAGTTTCCGCTCGTCACTGTCCTCGTCGCGGCGACGGGGGACGACCGGGAGGTCGCCGACGACATCTATTGGCCGCTGGACGTGCGCCGCGAGGAGGACCGCAATGTCCTGGCGCGTCTGGGACAGAGCTTTGAGCTTCGTCTTGCGCTCTACGGAGAGGACCTCAACCTGCGCGAGGTCGTTGCGTTTCGCGAGCCACTCGAGCTCAACGCCATGCACCTTCTGAGCGTCGCCGAGCGGCGCCTTGAGAGCACGGAGCATCTGGCGTGGGAGGACGCCCTGCGGCGGCTGGAGGCGCCCGACTACAAGCGCCTCGGCGACATGCGCCACAACTTTGGACTGGACTCCTTTGCCGAGCTCGCCAGCCCGGCGCAGGTGCGCCTGGCGACGGGCATCGTCGGCTATTGGTCGGGCCCGGACTTGTTCCGGTACCTCATTGAGAACCTGAGCTTCAGCCTGGGTTGGTTTGCGGCGATTCAGGAGCGGGTGGTGCGGGCAGCGGTCACCTACGGCTTGTCTCTGAGTCCAGAACTGACGCAGTTGGCCCTCGAGATGCAGCTCGCCGAGAGCGACGAGGCCCTGTGCCGAGCACAGGTCGGGACCTGGAGTGAGCTGTGCCTTGGGCTCAGCAACCACAAGAACGACCTGGATGACGTGGAGGTCGGGTTGGTCTGGCAGGAGCACATCGAGGCGGCGGAGGCCGTGGGTGTTGTGCTCGATGACGATGTCCTCACCATGGCGACCGGGGCCATCCGGCGCGCGCAGGACCACGAGGACGCTGAGGTCTGGTCCACCACCGAGGGCGCGGAGCTGGTCGACGATGACGCGCCGACGATCGACCGCAGCGCCCTGACGAGCGATTCGAGAAAGTCACTGTTGGCCGCCTTGGACTCCGACGCCCTCAAGGCCCGTCTCAATGACGAGGACGATCGAGGGCTGGCCTGCGAGATCCTGCTGGAGCGACGCGACAAGGACGCCTTTGAGGACGTGATGATGGCCGCCGACGGGATGTCGGACGGCGAGCTGGAGGCCATCTCCGAGCACCTGGTGCGCGCTGCGCCCGACTTCGAAGACGCGATGATCGAGATCCTGTCGCTGGACAGCGCCACCGTCTCCTACCTGTGCGGTTTTGCGCTGGCGTCGATCCCGAGCACCAAGGCTCTGCCCGCGCTCCTGGAGCTGATTGAAGACAGCGCGCGCGCGAAGGATCCCGAGCTGTTTGCGGAGACTCTGATCCCGTACGGCGACTCCCTGTTGGACGAGCTCTTGCCCCGTTTGGCCAAGGTGGAGTCGATCGCCGCAGACCACCCCTGGATGGTCGTACTGCGCGAGTACGTGCAGGTCGGCGGGCAGGCGGCGGTGGAGCGAGCCCAGGAGCAGGCGCCCGCGGCCGCCGCGCTCCTGTAGATTCCTGGCGTTTGGGCCGACAACGCCTCAGGGTTTGTAGACACCCAATCAGGCCCGTTTCCCGAACGATTTGCGCGTTTGCTCGCTTGTGGCCAAACTAAGGTCACAACGGTACCGCGACATGAATGAAGTGAACGAGACGCCCGGCGTTTGGGCTGTCCGCACGGAGGTGCGCGACGGCTCGCCCGCGCTGGTACTACCCGTGGAGACGGCGGAGGCGCTGCAGGCCCTTCAGGCGCAGATGGCGGGCCCCAACGGGATCACGGTGTCCTCCGACGAGCCCATCCCGGAAGGTGCGAATGTAAGGCTGTGGATCGCGCCCGGCGGACTGGAACCTGTGCGGGTTCCCGCGAGCGTGCTGATGTCGATGGGACAGCAGACGCTGCTGGCAGTCGACCTTACGGAGCCAGAAGCCGAGCAGGGATGGGCAGACCTCCTCGATGAGCTGGGGCTGGATCCGGTGGACACCGCACGCGCGGAGCAGGTTCCGGCCGAGAAGGCAGAAGGGCCGCGACCGGTCTTTGTCCTGACCGAAGAGCTCGCGATTCCAGATCTGGAGGAACCGACGGTAGAACCCGAAGCCGACCCCGTTGCCGAGGATCAGGTGGGGTGGGGGTCCGATGCGTCAAGCGACGACGACGTCGCTGACATGAGCGGGCTCGACCCCGCGTCCATCTCGTTTGGGGGCGACTTTGACTCCGGCGATGCGGTCGAGACCGCGACCGCACAGGTGGAGGCCGAGGCTGAGAATACGGCGTCGTCGGACGGGGAGGTGCAGCGTGGCCCCGCGGACGAGCAGGTCGCTGCACCTCGGGCCTTGAAACTCCCGAACACGGGCACGGGGTCGTTCACGAAGCGTGTGCATCGCACGTCGGAGCAGAAGGCGATTCCCATCCGAAAACGGCGTGAAGTCAGCCGGGCCCGGTCCGTGCGTCGCCGCGACGACGGTACGGAGACCGGGGAACACGCGGCTGCAGAGGCCGCCGGTGCGTCCTCGGTACCGGCGCCGGGGGCAAGTGCGCCGGCGGGTGTGACCGCGGCTGAGGTGTCGGCTCCCGTCGCTGCGCCGGTGGTCGCGCGGTTGTCGATCGAGGACCAGGTTCCGGCCGAAGTGGCCGCCGGCCCCGCCGCGATGGGCTCCTTTGTAGCCATGGAGGCGCCCGATTGGGACGCGGAGACCGAGGCGGACCCGCCCGAAGAGGTCGCCGACGTGCCCTCCGTCGCGCCGGACGAACCTGGTCCTGGTTCGGCAGCGGGGAGCGACGTGGCCCACCCTGCGCAGATCTCGTTCACCGAGCGGGGACGAATTGGGGGCAAGGTCGAGACCGTGG
>CALBXO010000887.1 GCA_937890335.1 uncultured Pseudomonadota bacterium
GGAGACGGCAGGGGCGGGGCTCATCGCCGCGCGTGGCCACAGTGAGCAGCGCCAGATCGCGGCCGAGGCCGAGTCCAACAGCCTGGCCCTGGTTGAGAAGGCGCGGGTGGATGCTGAGCAGGCACGGATGAACATCTACCGGGATCTGCCGCAGGGCGTCATCATGGGGCTCGCCGCGCAGCGACTGGCGGAGAACCTCACGCACATCGACCACTTGAACATCTCGCCTGAGCTCCTGGGACCGCTGCTCACGTCGCTGGTCTCAGCGGGCACCAACAAGCTGCGGGGGTGAATCATGGCGCTGGTACCACGCATTGTGGTCGTGACGAGGCCGACGGAGTACGAGTTGCTCCTCGGTCGTCACGGGACCTACGGGCAGGTGAAGTTCTTCCTCGAGTCGCGGGGAAGGGACGCGGAAGCGCTGGTGGCCCGGCACGACCGGCTTCACGCGGCGCGCGGGCGCGTCCTGGCCGCCATCCCCAACCAGTGGCGCAGGGCCGCGGTGCCCCGTGGGGACCTGGACCGGTTCCTTTTCGAACCGGAGGATGTGGTCGTGGTGGTCGGACAAGACGGTCTTGTGGCCAATGTGGCCAAATACCTGGCTGGCCAATTGGTGGTGGGTGTCAACGGAGATCCGGGCTACGAGGCAGGGGTGCTCGTCTCCCACACCGCCGACCGGGGCGCGGAGCTGATGATCGCCTGCGGGGAGGGTCACGCCGACGAGGTCGAGTCCAGAACGATGGTCAGCGCGACGCTCGACGATGGGCAGGAACTCGTCGCGCTCAACGAGATTTTCCTCGGGCAGCGCAACCACCAGTCCGCGCGCTACCGCATCGAGCTCTTTGACCAGGTTGAGCACCAGTCGTCGTCGGGTCTGATCGTGAGCACGGGGACTGGGGCAACGGGATGGGCCAGCTCCATCCATCGATGTCAGGCCTCCCGGCTCAAGCTGCCCAGGGCGTCAGACCCCTTCCTGGCGTTCTTCGTACGCGAGGCGTGGTCGAGCCCGGTTACGGGCACGGACATCGTCAGCGGGTTGCTTCGCGATGGCCATACGCTGCGCGTGACCAGCGAGATGAACGACACGGGAGTGCTGTTCGGAGACGGCATCGAGGATGACGCTTTACGGTTTGGTTGGGGCCAGACCGCATTGCTCGGGCGCGCGGACAGGACGCTGCAGCTTGTCCGTGCTTGAATCCGGGTCCCGCCTCCGCTACACACGCGCCCATATGTACCGGGTGTTTGTCATGTGTATCCGCATTCTCCTCCTTGCCGTTCTCGTCTTCGCCACCGCGTGCTCCGACGCGACCGATCCAGCCGGGGGCGGCGCCGACGCGGGCGACGACATCTTCCTGGGGGACGGCAACAACGACGGCGTCAACAACGGCGTCAACAACGGCAACAACGGCAACAACGGCAACAACGGCAACAACGGTGGGTCAGACGCCGGGGACGTCGGCGACGCCGACGAAACCGACATGGGTGAGGAGCCCGATGCAGCCGACGAGGATCTGCCGGACGCTCAGGGCGATGTGCAGGGCAATGTCTGCGACCGCGACAACGACGGTGTGATGAGCGAGGAGTGCGGCGGCGACGACTGCGACGACCTCGACCGCACGCGGGCTCCCGGGATTGTGGAGTATTGCGACGAGGTGGACAACGACTGCGACGGCCAGCTCAACCAGGACCTCAATTGCTGGTTCTACGCGCACACGGGGGAAGGCCTCTACGAGGTGGACCCGTTCGCCAAGACGGCGCGCCGGGTGGCCGATGTGCCCAACCTCTTTGACATGGACACGCACCCGGATGGGACCCTGTACGGTCTGACCCCGGATGCGCTCTACACCTTCAACGTGGAGCAGCGTCGCTGGGACGCCATCGGCGACCTGGACAACACCATCGAGGACGCGAACGGCCTGGCCATCGACTCCACGGGTGTGGCGTTTGTGACGGCGATGAACGACCTGTGGACTGTGGACCTCGAGACCGCCGCGGTGGTTCGCGTGGGCGGACTCGGCGGCGGCTATTATTCCGCTGGCGATTGCGTGGTGAACAAGTTCGACAGTCTGTTCATGACCTCAAAGAACCTCGACGATCGCGATGAGCCGAACAAATTCGTCATCGTCGATCGGCGCACCGCTGAGGCAACCCTCGTCGGGAGCGTGGGCTTTGGTCGGGTCTACGCTCTGACCGCGGGCTGGGGGCGCCTGTTCGGCATGACCAGCCGGGGCGAGCTCATCGAGATCGATCGGAACACCGCCGAG
>CALBXO010000888.1 GCA_937890335.1 uncultured Pseudomonadota bacterium
GACTTCAACTGGCAGCGACTGTACTGGTTCAAGGAGCCGGCCGTTGTTCCCGGCCAGGGCGTGCTGCGCATCACCTGCCGGTACGACAACAGCGGTCGCGAGGACCGGATCGGCCTCGGTGAGGGCTCCGGCGACGAGATGTGTCTCGGCCTGCTGTACCTGACCCCGAAGTAGCCTTCCCGTAGGGTTGCCGCGCTCGGTTGCGCGGCCATCCGGACCCCGCCAGGGCATCCGGCCTCCGTGCGAGCACGCCGCGGTCGGATCAGAGGGGGCGCCAGTGACAGGCGTCGCGCGTCGTCAGTTCGACTCCTTGCGCCAACTCCATCTCCAACCAGATCGCAGTACCGCCGGGACCGCGCGGCAGGCTGGCCTGGTCCGCCGGTAGCGCCGTACCCAGCGCCGCCGGCGTAAACGAGGCCTCGCGGATCTCGGACATCACCGCTTCTCGCAACGGCCCCAACTCGACACCGTGCCCGTCAAAGGCACTGGTGAGGGCCGTGCGCTGGCCCGCCTTGACCACGGGCGCTGCCATGCAGGTCACCAACCGCGGCACCTGAACGCCATCGGGCCGAAGATGGCGCGCACACCACTGGTCCCAGCCCTCGGGCAGACCCCAGATGCCAAACTCCTCGGTCACCGCCACGTCCGCGGGTTCCTCGAGCTGCACGTCCATCGGGTGCCCCTCTTCCAGGCGAACCCTGTCGCGCACGCCGCTGGCGACGGCGACGAGGTCCACAGCGTCCAGACGTGCACCATTGTCGATCACATGGACCATGGACGCTCCGGCGTGGGCCGCCAGGACCGGGATAACCCCGCACGCACCACCGATGACCACCACGCGCTTGTTGGGGACCACCAGGCGCAGCGCCTCGGCGTAGCGCGCGTAGCGCTCCCGGTTGCCGAGCCGTCCGCGCTCCACGTCCAATTGCCCGTAGAGCGAATGCGGAATCGCGTCCTCCACTGCGTCCTCAGGACGAATCAACACACCTGCGCGCGTCAGTACTTCGTAGAGGCGTCGGCCGGGCTCCCCGAGCGTCGCCGCGATCTCGTCGGCCGAGCGCCCCTCGCCGCACGCGCTGAGCACCGCGACCGCAAACGCCGGAGCGCGCAGCACGATCCCGCGCGCGTGGCTGCGCACCAGCACGGCGTCGTCACCATCAAAGCCAACGTAGAGATCCTGAAGTCGAATACGTTTCACAGCCTGTACAACCGCTCAAAGTCGTCGCCGACGCGCACCGCAATCTCAATGCGGCGCCGGTTGTCGTGGGCGGGCGTGACCCGCATTTGAACCTCGAGCCGCCCATCGCCGTCGGCGCGGACGGGTGCCGGAAGGAATGTGTGGAGCCAGCATGTCTCCGGGTCGGTGGGGCCAATGGTCATGGTGTGCCCCTCCCACAGCCGCAACCCAAACCACCCAGCCAGCCCCACGAACTCCGAGCCCGGCGCAAGACCGGTAAAGACCGCCGTCCCCATCACCGTGTCCTCCCCTGGAAACGGCGCCTCCCCAAACCGAATACCCGGCGCGGCCAGGGACCGGCGGTCGATCCGAAGCTGCACGGCCTTGTGTGATGCAGCCCGACGCAGTGGGGCTAGATTTACGCCCTCGATGTCCTCGAAGACACCGACAGCTCTCTGCAGAACTTCGGGATCTGTCACCGGCGCGACGTAGAAGTCCACTGCGTCCGGAAGCACCCTCCCGCCCGGCGCCAGGTTTCGGGCGGCGCAGGCCCTGAGGTCCACGCTGGCACCCTCGACAAAGGCCATGGAGCCAAACGTCTCGGTGATGATGAGGTCCACCTTCTCCGGCAGCTCAACCGTCGCAAAATCACCGGCGACCGTGCTGATCACGTCCGAGAGTCCAGCCGCCTCGATGTTGCGGGTCGCATGCTGGAGGATCGCTGAGTTGTCGACCGCGTACACGCGGGCCGCGCCGGCCTGCGCAGCGTACATCGCGAGGATGCCAGAGCCCGTGCCGGCGTCCATGACGACCATACCCGGGCGAACCGCGGCCTGGATCGCATCCCGGTAGCCGTCCACCCTGGCGCGGTCGGCGAGCATCATCTCGTGTACGTCCACCCGGCCGAAGTATTCGAACATACCCGGGGTGTCCGCCGCCCGCTCGGGTGCGACGAGAATGCCCGCACGCACGAGGGCGTCGTACAGACCGCGGGCGGGCCCACCAAACTGCTCCGCCACCTCCTCCGCAGTCCGAGGCACGCCACACCAGCTCACCACTGCGCCGGCAAATTGAGGCGCCCGAACCGCCTTGCCGTGGGTCAAGGACCGCAGAATGACCGCTTTGTCCCCCTCAAAGTCGAGGTGGAGGTCGCCTACACGGACGTGCCTCATCCGAGGGCCGCGTCGATGGAAGCCAGAAGCTCAGGCGCGTCGGGAGATACATCGGGCGAGAACCGCCGGATCACCTCACCGTCGCGCCCGACAAGGAATTTTGCGAAGTTCCACACGATGATGCTCCCATCGCCAACCAGCCAGCCGAACAGCGGACTGCGCCCGTCGCCGTTGACGTCCTGCTTGGCCAGCAGCGGAAAGGTCACGCCGTAGTTGAGACTGCAGAATTCAGCGATCTCGGCCGCCGACCCGGGCTCCTGCCCGCCAAACTGGTTGCAGGGCACACCCACTACGCAAAACCCGCGGTCGCGGCGGCTCTCCCAAAGCGTCTGCAGCAGCTGGTACTGCGGCGTCAGGCCGCACTTGCTCGCCACGTTCACAAACAGTACCGCCTTGCCCTGGATCTCGGCGGTATCGAAGGCGCTGCCATCAAGGCGCGTCAGCTTCAAATCTCTCATGCGCCGACAATCAGACACCTTGCCCGCCCCGTCAACCGGCGCTGACGTTGCCCGCAACACCTGTGACGTGAGCGCCGAGGCGCGCGCGCCCCACCCCGGTCAAACTGGCGCACCACGCCGTACGATTGGCCCCGCAGTCATCGGATCTCCAAAGTCGGCACGCTCCCTGCTGAACTGAGTTCAAGACGAGCTGTGGAGAGAGGAGAACGGTATGCGAACCCAGTTTGTCTCACTTGTTGTCTGCGCTACCTTGGCGGGGTGCGCGGCCGGCGATTGGGACCAACCCATCGACTCATTGGATAACCCGCTGATCGACGGCTCCCGGACGATGGAGCGTCCGGAAATCGGTAGCCTCGGCGGGTGCACAGGCACGCTGATCCGACCCAACGTCGTGATCTCGGCGTCACATTGCTACAACTACTCCAGCCGGCGCAGCCAGGGCCGATACGGGACGTACTACGTCCAGCGCGAAGGCCAGCAGACGCAGCAATTCAACATCGACCTGATCGAGGTCTACGACCGCCAATTGGGGGCCGACGACATCTCGCTCCTCCACCTGTCCAGCGTAGTGCCGGAGAACGTGGCAACGCCCACGCGCATCGCCGACCGCAACGCAGAGCGCGGCGAAGAGGCGGTGCTGTGGGGCTACGGCTGTACCGAGCGTTGGGGGCAGTCCGGCGGCGGGGTCAAGCGCAAGTATGTGTACCCGTTTGGCACGAGCGACAAGCTCTGCCCCGGAGACTCCGGCGGCCCCGGCACCATCGGCAACGACGGCCCTGTCTTCCTGATCAATTCGGGCTATTGGGGCGACGGTACCGACATCTTCGGTGAGCCCTGGCAGCTCAAACAGCAGCTCGAGAACCAGCTGCGGACCTGGGAGGAGACCTATGGCTCGCCGGTGCCCCGCAACGAGATCCAGGTGACCAATAGCAGCGGCCGCGACCTGTGGATCCGCTGCAACGGGGACGACTCCGTCACCTGCTCCTGGTGGGTCAACATTCAGCCCGGACAGACGAATTGGGTGGCAGCGCCCGAGGGGGAGGTTTTCCTGTCCAACACGGAAGCGGGCGGAGGCTGGGATTGGTTCGAGGCGACGGCCCCCGGCGCCCAGGTCACCGTGTACGACAACCCGACCAACCCGTTCTACGAGCCTGGAACCGAGCCCGATCCCGACCCGGCACCGGACCCGGGCGGAGACCCCGCGCCCGACCCAGGCGACGACCCGGCACCAGACCCGGGCGACGACCCCGCGCCCGATCCCGGTGACGACGATCCGAACAACCCTGGTGACGATCCTGCGCCCGATCCGGGGGACCAGAACGACGATCCGAATGACGACCCCATCGCCGACCCCGCCCCGGAGCCGGGTCTCACCGAGGACGGCGCGTGGGTGGACGATCCGGACGACGGGTTCGCCTGGGCCGATGCCGATCCAACGCCGACCACGGCGCCGCAGGCAGGCTGCTCCACTGCGCCCACCAGCGCTGCCGCGCCCACCTGGATTCTGTGTCTGCTGCCTGGTCTGGCGCTGGCCTGTCGACGTCGCAGATGACGATCGCAGATTCCTAGACCGCGCAACGCGATTCCTGTACCCCCCGCCCGATGCCGGCCTTCAATCCCGCTGCTGTGGGAATCGAAGGCTTGGCACTCACGTTGCTCTTCCAGACGACGATGTTGTCTGGAGGAGGAATGATGCATCGTCCCAAATTGATTGCCCTGCTCGTCGCGCTCGGCGCATTGGCTGCCACGTCGGACGCAACCGCCGATGTGTGCCGCACCTTTCAGCCCAGGTACGTGCTCTCACTCGACGAGGTACCGACCTCCGTCGGGTTGTGCGATGGGTTGCCATTCACGGACACTGTCGGTGGCGACTTCAAACAGTACGACCAGGCCCTGCGATTGTCGCGGCGAACCCGGGTAACCCCCCTCCTCTTCCTGGAGCCACCGACCGAGCCTGAGGGCCAGCGCAAATACCTGGACTCGAACCCGAAGGCGGCCGCCCAGCGTGCCAAGATTGCCGCGGCGAAGGGGACGCGAAAATGGCGGCTGATCCGCAAGGTCGTCAGCGCGCACGCCGCCGACAAAGAGCATGTCCGCAACGTCGTCATGACCGGCGACCTGCTCTATTTCCAGGACACGGCGGTCGCGCGGTACGCCTTCCTTCGGCTCGGCCTTTCCGACTTCTTCGACGACGAAGTCATCCATCTGCGGCGCGGGGATTCCATCCACAAGCTGCGTCGCGCTGGTGACGACTACGTGTTTGCGGAGGGTATCCGCGCCGGCCAGACGGCGCGGTTTGTTGTACAGGACCGCGCGGGCGTCCGATGGCAGGACGTAGAGCCGCGTTTGGGCTGGGACATGGACCGCGTTCGCCGGCGAGGCGGGTTCCGCACCGCACGCGCGACAGGCATCACCCTCACCCGCGCAAATGGATTTGTAACATTGCCGTCCGGTGAGTCGCTCGCTTTCTCGGCAGAGCTCGAAGAGGACGAGATCTACGTCTGGGTCCTGGTACCCAAGGACCGTTGGGACACGGTCATGAAGGAGATGGAGAAAGGCAGGCTCGACGCGGAGGTCGCCCGCGGTATCACTCTGGCCGGCGACGCCATGGTGGATGAGAAGCTGCGCTTTGACGAACCCAGAACCGAGGAGGGCCAGCAGGACGGAGCACTGCGCGTAGCGTGGAGGGAGGCGTACAGCGCCGGTCGCGAGACCTACACATTCAATGGCGACTCCTACCGGGTGTTCCTCCGTGACGGGCGCCCCAACGTTCCACAGGTGTGCGTGGACTTCATCCTCGACACCGTCGAACGCTACGCCGGTGGCTGGTGGGGCAACCGCGATGCGCCGCGGGCCTATACCAAGGGCCGGGTGGACTTCTCGGACCTGATCGACAACCGCCGGCAGGTGCGCAAGCTCGTGAGATTCGCCCGGGACAGCCCGGAAATGGTGGACATGCACGAGGTGCCCACGGCGGAGCAGATGCCCTTTGCCATGAGGGATGGGTTCTACCAGGGGCTGCACAAGCTCGCCCCCGAGCTGCTGCCGGGTGACGTGATCATCATCTATGGCCTCCGCGACGACGGCCGAAACCACTGGCACAGCTTCCAGGTCTACGAGACGGATCCGATGTACGGGTTCCCCACGAGTCTGATCGGCAACGCCGGCGTGGCGCGGATTCAACCCTGGGACGACATCATGAAGAGCGCGCCAGCCCGTTCAATTCGGTACCGCGTCCGCTTCCGCTCGGACTGGCTCACCGCACCCGCGACCGTGTCCGAGCGCTGAATTCCGCGCTGTGCGTCAACGCAGGCGGCGCTCAGCGGCCCGCGCGTGCCCTTCCAGCCCCTCCATCCGTCCGAGCGCTGCAGCGTCCTCTGCCAGCGCGCGCGAATCGCCCTCCAGGCGCATCCAGGTACGGATGGCGAGGAAGTCGAACACGCTCAGGCCGCCGCAGAAGCGCCCCGTACCTCCTGTGGGCAGCGTGTGGTTGGGCCCGGCACCGTAGTCACCAAACACCTCGGCGCTGCCGGCGCCGATGAAAAGGCCGCCGTAGTTGCGCAGGCGCGCGGCCACCGCGTCGGCGTCGGCGGTCAGCACCTCGAGATGCTCCGGGGCCAGTCGGTCGCACAGGGCGATGGCGGCGCCCAGGTCCGCCGCGACCACTGTGAATCCGTTACTGAGAGCGGCGGCGGCGGTCCCCGCGGTGGGGAGCGTCGCCAGTTGGCGATCCAACTCCCCGTCGACGAGGTCGGCGATGCCGGCATCCAACGTGACCAGGATGGGAACCGCGTCCGGGTCATGCTCGGCCTGGGCAAGGAGGTCCGCCGCGATGGTGCCCGGGTCAGAGGTACCGTCGGCCAGGACCAGCAGCTCACTTGGCCCCGCCAACATATCGATGCGCACCCGCCCCGCGACCAGCTGTTTGGCGGCCGTCACAAAGCGGTTGCCCGGACCCACGATGACATCGCACGCCGGAACGTCGCCGGCCCCGTAGGCAAACGCGGCAATGGCCTGCGCACCGCCGACTTGAAGCAGCGCGTCCGCGCCCGCGATTGCAGCGGCGGCGAGCGTGTGGTCCGTCGGCCTGGGCGACGCGACCCAGACCGTCTCCACACCCGCGACCCGTGCCGTGACTGCGGTCATCAACACAGAGGACGGCAGCGGAAACCGGCCGCCGGGCGCATAGCATCCAGCAACCTGCACGGGCCTGACCGTGTGTCCGGCGCGTCCCGAAGGGACCTCCGTCTCCAGATCCCGCAAGGTGCCCCGCTGCGAGGAAGCGAACGCCGCAATCCTGCCGGCGGTGCGCTCGAGTAAGGCCCTGTCGGCGGAGGAGATCCGGGCGGCGGCGGCCTCGAGCTCCACGCGGGGTACGATCAGGCGTTGGCCCACCGTCAGGTCCCCAAAGCGCACCCCGTACGTGCGGACAGCCTCCGCCCCCGAGTCGCGAACGTTTGCGACGATCTCGGCGGCCGCCGCCAATGTCACGGCGTCCACCGGGTCCCGCCGCTCGCGAGAGACCTCATCCACGCTGCGTCGTCTCAATCCCATTGTCCTACCCGTTCAACGGCTCCCCGGCGTCAATTGCGGCGCGTGACCTTGAGCGCCCGCAGATTCAGGTGCCTCTCCACATCGTCCAGCGATCCGCCGGCCCGCGCGAGAGCCACGAGCGCAAAGTACAACACGTCCGCTGTCTCCCACGCGACATCGTCGAGCTCGGTCGCCTCTGCGAGTTCACCCGCCTCCTCGGCAAGTTTGGCCGCGAGCAGCGTGGGATCGTCGAGCAGCTTGCGCGTGTAGGAACCCTGCGGCGCGTCGGCCACGCGCCGGGCGAGAGTGCGGGCGAGCTCCGAGATTCCCGCGTCCGGACCCCAACACCCTCGTGTGTCCAGGTGGCAGAAACCAGCGCCGGCCTGCCGCACCCGGAACCTCAGCGCATCGCGGTCGCAATCCAGCGCAATGTCCACGAGCTCCTGCGTCGCACCCGAGCTCTCGCCCTTGCGCCACAGCGAGTCCCGCGAGCGCGACCAGTAGACGCCGCGCCCAGTCTCAATGGCCTGCCGCAGGCTCTCCTCATTGGAGTAGACCAACCCGAGCGCGATGCCCTGTGTGTCGGTCACCACCGTAGGCCACAGGCCGTCCGGGCGGTCCGACTTCAGCGTCGCGGCCAGGGCGTCCGCCAGATCCAGGTCTCCCTGGTACAGCGCCATCCCGACCTGCACATCGGCCCCCGCCCGGTCGATAGCTCCAATCTCCGCGGCCTGGGCGACACCACCCGCCACGGTGAGGTCACAATCGCCCGCCACCTCGACCAGCCGCTTCACCGCCTCGAGATCCATGCCGGTCCGCCGGCCCTCGCGCTCGACGAAGGTCACCAGGAAACCGCCGCAATGGGGCGCGAGCTCCCGCATCCGGTCCTCCACCGTGGCCCCGGTCTTTGTGCGCCAGCCGTCGACGACGACCTCGCCGTGGACGGCGTCAAGAGCCGCGATGACCCGGTCGCGCGGCAGCTCTGCGAGGATCTCGGGACGCGCGGCGGTGCCCAGGATTACCTTGCGCGCACCCGCGTTGAGCCACCGGCGCGCCGTCTCCACGTCCCGGATTCCACCGCCAACGCGGCAGGGCGCGCGCCGGAGCAGCTCCTCGATCACCTCCGCGTTGGACCCTTGCCCAAGCGCCGCGTCGAGGTCGATGACCGCCACCTCGCCCACACGTCCAAACTTGTCGGCGAGCGGGCGGGGATCGCCCGCGTCAATGGACAGCTCCTTGCCGCCCACCAGCTGCACAGCGTGGCCGCCCATGAGGTCGATACTCGGTACAATCACTTGCCGAACCTCCCGTCTGCGGCGAGTTCTGCCTTGATCCTGGCCACTGTGGTGTGGCCGTCGTGAAAGATGGACGCGGCCAGGACCGCCTCGGCACCCGCGTCCACCGCCTCGATGAAGTGCTGTGGCGTGTCCGCGCCGCCGGAGGCGATGACAGGTACCTGCACCGCGTCGCTCACGGCGCGCAGGAGCTCCAGATCATAGCCGGAACGCGTCCCGTCCCGGTCCCAGCTGGTGAGCAGGAGCTCTCCTGCACCGCGGGCGACGACCTCGCGGGCCCACTGCACCGCGTCCTGGCCAGTGCCTTCGGTGCCCGCTTTGATCACCGTCTCCCAGGCCGGCGGCTGCCCTGAATCCGTCTCGACCCGGCGCGCGTCGATGGCGACCACGGTGCACTGCCTGCCAAATCTGGCCGCCAGCTCATCGACCAGCTCTGGCCGTACGACAGCAGCGGTGTTGACGCTGACCTTGTCCGCGCCAGCGCTCAGCATCCTCTCTGCGTCGGCGGCAGCGCGGATGCCCCCACCGACGGTGAGCGGGATGGACAATTGCTCGCGGATGACCCGCACGGTCTCCACTGCCGCCGCGCGACCCTCGGCTGTTGCGCTCACATCGAGCATTACCAGCTCGTCAGCGTCCTGTGTCTCGTAGGCGGCCGCCCGCTCGCGGGGGTCGCCAGCGTCGCGCAGCCCCTGGAACCTGACACCCTTGACCACACGCCCGTCACGGACATCCAAGCACGGGATGATCCGACGCAGAACCCCGCCGCCCGATGGAGGCGCCCCGCTCAGCACGGCTTCCCCGCGCAGCCATTGCCGAAGAATCCGGCGACCAAATCGGCCCGACAACTCGGGATGGAACTGGCACGCGAGCACGCGGTCGCGCTGCAGCGCCGCGACAAAGGGTGCGCCATGAAACGCCCACGCGGCGGACCACCCGTCTGGACACGCATCCAATTTGTACGAGTTGGCGAAGTAGACCGCGCCAGGCTCAGAGAACCCCACGACGGCGTTCCAGCCCATCTGCGGCACACAAACGTCCCCGGCAAACCGGCTGAGATGGCCATCGAACACGGCGAGCCCGCGCACCCCAGGGGTCTCGGCGCTGTCGGCGGCGAGCAGCTGCAGGCCCAGGCAAACGCAGAGAGTGGAGCGCCCGCTGGCCACGCGGTCCCGCAACACCTGCGTCAGGCCGAGCGCCCGCAGCGACGCCGCGCCGGCGCCAAACGAGCCCACACCCGGCAGCACCACGTGCTGCGCGGTCTCCACATCCCCGGCCTGGGTGGTCAACACCGGGGTCTGGCCCTCCCGACGCAGGGCCGCGCAGATCGCCGCGGTGTTCGCGACGCCGGTCTGCACGACATGCACCGTCGTCATACGAGCACCCCTTTTGTGCTGGGGATCGCGTCTCCGTCGACGCGCACGGCGGCCCGAACGGCCAGGGCGAGCGCTTTGAACGCGGCCTCCGCGCGGTGGTGATCATTGCGACCGCGCAGTACATCCACGTGCAGCGTCGCCTTGGCCGCGATGGCAAACGAGCGCAGGAAATGCTCCACATTCTCGCAGGCAAGTCCGCCGAGAGACTCGCGCGTCAGACCCAGCTCCACCTCGGCATGTGGCCGGCCCGAGAAGTCCAGCACCACACGGCACAGCGCCTCGTCCAGCGGCGCGTACGCGTGGGCAAACCGCGCGATGCCCGCGCGATCGCCCAGGGCCTCCGAGACCGCCTGGCCCAGGGCCAACGCACAGTCTTCGGCCGTGTGATGGTCGTCGATGTGGAGATCGCCCTTGCAGCTGATCCGGAGGTCCAGGTGGCCGTGACGCGCGAGCTGGTCCAACATGTGGTCCAGAAACCCAATGCCGGTATCGACGCCGCTGACGCCAGTCCCGTCGAGATTCAACTCCACGTCAATCTGCGTCTCGCGCGTGGCGCGAGCGATTCGTGCGGTTCGACTCACGACAACACCTCCTCCACCGCGCGGGTCAACCGCGCGAACCCATCCGTTGTACCGGGAATCGTGATGCGCGCGCTGTCGCCGAGCTCCGCATCACCAGGCCAGACCCGAATCGAGATTCCTTGCGCTGCAAGCCCTTCGCGCAGCGCCCCCGCATCCGCAGGACGGCAAAAGACAAAATTGGCCTGCGAGGGCTCGGGGCGTGCGCCCAGCCTCGCCAACTGCGCCGTCAGCGCCGCGCGTTGCTCCCGAACTGCGGCCACAAACGCCGCCACCTGCTCCTCTCCGCGTTCGTACCACGCGCCGGCCAACGCCAACGACGCGGCCGACACCGGGTAGGGGTTCCCGGCGGCGCGCAAGAGCCCCACCACGCGCGGCGCCGCGAGCGTATAGCCCACGCGCAGCCCCGCCAGCCCCCAGGCCTTGGACAGTGTCCGGAACACAGCCACATTCTCCAGGTCCGCCAGGGCGGCCGTCGGGTCCTCGTCCGCAAACTCCACGTACGCCAGGTCCGCCAGAATGAGCGCCCACGGCGCCGCCAACGCCACCGCCCGAATCTCCTCCGCGGAGATCACCGCCCCCGTCGGGTTGTTGGGGGACACGGCAGCGACACAACCCGTGCTGTCATCCACGGCGTCCAGGACGGCAGCCAGAGGCCAACGCCCGCCGCGCCAGGCCGGCCGACGGACCTCCGCGCCCACCAGGGTCGCGTAGCGCCAGATCATCTCGAAGCTCGGCGAGGGCAACACAAGGTTCCGGCCCGGCTCCAGCATCGCGCGGCACGCCCGGTCGAGTGCGTCGTCACCACCACCGGTTACGATGACGCGGTCCGGGCTCACGCCATGCCTGCGCGCGATCAACCTCTCGAGCGGCGCCGTCTTCGTGTAGCGGCGCAGCATCTGGGCTGACGCGCCGGCCAGCTCGCGCAGCAGCGCGTCGGGCGGCGCGATGCCCTCGTTGCCGTCCAGGAACAGGTCGATGGGCACCGACGGTCGGGGCACGGAATACGCCGTCAGACCGTTCAGCACCGCACGGGGTCGCAGGCCGCTCACGGGACGATCTGTGCGAGCTGCGACACCACGATGTCCGTGCCGCCACACTGCTTGATCGCGGGAATCAATGTGGGCAACTCAGAGCGCGGGACCGCCACCTTGACGGCGTAGCCGGCCATCCCATGCAGGCGCGCCACCGTGGGCTCGCGCATACAGGGCAGCATCGCCACGAGCGCCTCGAGCTTATCGGAGGTAATATTCGTCTCGAGCATTACCCTCTTGCGCGCCATCAGAACCGACGCCAGGATCATCCGCAGGTCTTCGATTCTGTCGCGCTTGGACGGTTCTTCCATCGCGGCGCGGCTCGCGTACAGCCGGGTCGAGGAGCGCATCACCTCGTCGACGATGTCCAGATTGTTCTGCCGCAGCGTGGAGCCGGTGGCCGTATTGTCCACGATGCAGTCCGCGTCCTCCGGCGGGAAGACCTCTGTGGCGCCGTGGCTGAGCACAAACGTCGCGCGCAGCCCGCGCTGCTGGATCCACAACCGGGTCAGGCGCTCATACTCCGAGGCGACCACCAGCTCCCTGTCCGGGAGGGCGCCGTCAACCAGGAAGTCCGTTGGCGCCGCGGCGACAAGGCGCACGGGGTCCATTCCGGTGTCCAACACCTCCACGAGGTCGGCACCGAGCTCGGCGACCCAGTCCGCCCCGGCAAAGCCCAGGTCGCGCCGCCCCACATGCAGCATCTTCACGATGTTGTGCGGCTTCAGGACCTTGACGTCGTAGTCCTCCATGGAGATCTGCGGCCGGTAGCTTCGCGAGGTCTCGCGCAGGCTGACGCCGGCGTCGCCCAGCAGCTCGAAGACACCTTCCTTCATCCGCCCTTTCGGGAGCCCCAATCGGATCGTCGCCACAGCACCCTCCTTCCTCAGCCAAGAAACAAAAAAGCCGACCTTGCGGCCGGCGGATGACACTACCTTGCGGTACGCGCACTACACGGCCTGCTCGCTGGACTTGCCGTGATGATGGTGGTTGCGCGTCACGCCATTGGTCATAGCTGCGCGCGCATGCCCTCGTCAAGAGCCTTGTGCGAACCAGCCATCATCGAACCATGCGCCAATCGCTGCCCGGCACCTGGACCGACACGGGCGGCGCGTTGGAGAGGATGTAGAGAGCGCGGCGGTTCCGGGGCTCGTCCACATTGTCCGCGGTGGGTACCGCCAGCACGCGCTCCCCGAAGCCCTGGTAGTAGATGGGAATCCGCAGCCCCTTGCGGCGAAAATACGACGCGATCGCACGCGCGCGGGCAAAGCTCAGTGTCACGTTGCCGCCGTCCGCCCCGACGGTGTCGGTGTAGCCGGACACATACAGGCCGATCGGGAACTCGTCGT
This sequence comes from uncultured Pseudomonadota bacterium, assembly GCA_937890335.1. Taxonomy (GTDB): domain Bacteria; phylum Myxococcota_A; class Bradymonadia; order Bradymonadales; genus CALBXO01. The sequence continues at coordinate 12,973 of CALBXO010000888.1, forward strand.
ACTTGCGCAGCTCCTGGACGATGAGCGCGTGGGTGCTGTCCAGCTTGCTGGCCTCCTCCTTCCCAAAGGTGGACTTTCCAGAGTCGAACTCCACCTCTTCGTGTGGGATGTCGACGCGCACCGACTCGAAGCCCTGCCAGAAACCCGCCTCGTCCAGGAACTTCACGCTGATGCGCACGACCTCGCCGGCCTTCGTCCAGGACAGGGCCAGCGGTTCCCCAGCTTTCTTGCCCGTTAGATCGACGTCGAGGGACTCCAACAGACCCTTGGGCCCCATCACCTTCATCTCCGCCTTGGACAGCGGTCCGGTGGCCACGAACGTCAGCGTCCGCCTGTCGATACCGGAGCGGCTCCAGTCGATCTCGACGTCGACCCCGGCGGACA
>CALBXO010000889.1 GCA_937890335.1 uncultured Pseudomonadota bacterium
ATGTCCAGGTCGGAGGCGAACGACTGGCACACCTTCTCCGCGTCCCATTTGGCCTGCCCGTAGGCTTCCCCCGGGTTGGGGGCGACCTCCAGATCCACAGGATTGCGCGGCGGCACGCCGTAGACCGCGCTCGACGAGGTGTTGACCACCTTTCGGACGCCCGCGTCGCGGCAGGCCAACAGCAGAGTGCGCGTACCCCCGACGTTGACGGACACGAACTCGTCTTTGTCCTTGGCCAGCGGCACCGTCGCCACATTGTGGAACACCGTGTCCACACCCTCGACCGCGCGACGTACGGCGGCCGCATCTCGGATGTCACCCCTCACGAAGTCCACGGACGCCGTGTCGTCCGGCGCGCTGAGGTCGAGGATGCGGACCTCGTCCCCGCGGGCGACGAGCGCGTCGACCAGCGCCTGACCCAGGTAGCCTGCGCCTCCGGTCACAAGCTTCATGAGCACGCTCCCGAGCGAACCCGTCCAAGGCGGTGGAGCACGCATATTGTGAGGTAAGCGACAGTCATCTGGGGGCCTCCGGGAGCTTGTAGAGCAGCCAACCCTCCTCCTGATCGACGAGCACAGCCGGCGCGCGTGGGTGCCACTCCGCGCGGGTCAGCAGATAGTCCGCGCCGTACCGTTGCGCAACTTCCAGCAGCTGTGAGGGGTCTCGCCGCGCCCATGGGGTCACCGGGTCGCCGGACCAATTGATGCTCGCGTCCACGGGCTGGTCGTACACAGCCTCCAGGCGCTCGGCCCACATCTGGATGCCGCGGTCGGTGTACGGAAAGCACTTGAAGTCCACGACCACCGCGCGACGCGCGTAGAGCTTGAAGTCCGGCACGAACGGCGGCACGAGGAAGACATCCTCGGGCAAGCTGCGTTGGTTGACCCGTTTTGCCAGGACCATGAGAGGGTCGCTGCGCTCTTCAAAAAGCACCAGATTCGTCGAGATCGGTGGTGGGGCGACCCCTGCCAGGGTGGTCGCGACGAGCACGAAGACCAGACCCGCCGGTAGCGCGACGGCCAGCGCCCGGGACCGTCCACCGCGAGACCAGGCCCAGGCGCCGGCCAGCAAGACACCCAGGACCACCGCCTGGCGCAGCGGGTTGAGGCCGACCACGACAAGGAGGGTGCACACCAGGGCGGCAGCCATCCCCAGCCTCCTCACCGGAGAAGACATCGCGGCGCGGACAGCGCCTTGCACCGTCGGAACGAAACGACGCCCTGACCCATGGAAGCCCGCGTCGCCCGCACCGCCACCCGCGGCCTTCTCATCGATCCCTGCGTCGTCCTCACCGATCGCGGCGTCGACCTCCTCGATCCCGCTGACGCCCTCCTCGATCCCGGTGTCGCCCTCCTCGATCGCGGCGTCGTCCTCACCGATCGCGGTGTCGTCCTCACCCACCCCCGCAGTCGCCTCCGCGTCGCGGAGTCCCGTCCGCGCAGCGCCGTCCACTACGGCGCTCGGCGCCCGGCTGAGCACCAGCAGCGCCAGGCCCGGCCAAGGCGTCAGCGGAGCGAGCGCAAAGGCGACCGCCAGCCCTTTGTTCCCGCGCTGCCAGGCTGCCACAGACGCCACCGTAGACGCCGTCAGCGCCAACAGCAGTCCCCACGGCGTGGTGCGGGCCAATTGCAGTTTGGCAAACAGCGCGACCGGTACGAGCTCGGTGAACACCACCCCCACCAGGACCGCGGCCGCAATGGTCGCCACCACCGCGCGCACGTCGCGGCGAGGCCACACAAGCCATGTGCCGGCCAGCAGCGCCGCGGCGTCCACCCACGCCACCGGCGTCCAGCCCGAGGCCATGATGTGATGGGGATGGCGCACCTCGGCGTAGAGGTGGAAGAACGTCGCCGCATCGAGCGTCCCGGACGTGCCGGAGAGCACCATGGGCAGATACACGGCCGCTGCGCCGGCGCCCCACAGCCCAATGCCGAGCAACGCCGGCCACCACGGCGCACCCCCTCGCCGTCCGCGCCACAGCCCGAGCGCCATCGCCGGGAGAAAGAGCGCCCCCGGCAACAGGCCGACCAGGAATTGGAGCAGGCAGGCGGCACCAAAGAAGGCGTACGCCCTGTCCCAGCGCCGCTCAAGGGCAAACGCCACCCCCCAACCCACCAAGCCGAGCGCGAGCACCGCCGGGACCGGCGAGGGCACCTCGCCCGGGTAGCTCGTCCACAGCCCCACGCTTCCCAGCGTACCGCCGGCCGCGCAGATGCCCAGCCCGGCCAGGAGCGCCCCGCCGGCCAATGTGTCCGTCGTCCGGCGGCCAATCCGCCAAAGCGCCGACATCCAGCTGATGCCGGCCACGAGCCACAGGAGGAAGAAGGCCGCGGGAACGCCAACGGCTCGGCCAAGCCCGGCGACCAGGTGGTTGTAATAGAACCGCGGCGTGAACCGCACCATCTCCTGCACGTAGTAGTCGGCGGCAAACTCGGCGCCACCGCTGGCCATATGCAGAATGGGTGGCGCCTCCATGAAGTGGTTGTCGCCGGGAAAACCGTACCCGCGCAGCAGGAGCGCTGCACCGAGCAGGCCGAGCAGCCAGAGTCCCGTCCGCGCTCCGGGAACCCCCTCGCCAGGCGCAGGCGTCACGCTCGGGTCTCGAGCCACCAGGCGATGCTCCGCCGCATCCCCTCCTCCAGCGCGATCTCCGGCGCGTAGCCCAGCTCGGTCCGGGCCTTGTCGATGGTGCAGGCGATGGTCTTGTTCATTTCCCCCAGAACATGGACCTTCTGGTGGTAGAGACCCACCGCCTGCAGGGCGGTGTCACAGACCACGGCGACCTCAGCGGCGACGCCCGGAAGACGCAGGCGCCCCCCGTCACAGTCGAGCCCAAACTCGTCGCGCATCAGGCTCTCCACCGTGTCTACGATCTCGTTCATCGTGTACGGGCGCGCGTCCGCGATCCAATAGACTTCGCCCTCGGCGGCGGGCGTGGTCTCGCACAGCGTGAGGCCCTGCACGATGTTGTCCACATAGGCCATGGAGCGCCGGTTGTTGCCGTCCCCGACGATGGGCCCCTTGCCCTTGCGGATCATCTCGAAGAACAGCGTCTGCCGCGCCGGCTGGCCCACGCCGTAGAACCACGGCGGGCGGATGATGCTCCACGGTATTCCCGCGTCCATCACCGCCTTCTCCATGCCCATCTTGCTCTTGCCGTAGCCCATCCACGGATTGTAGGGCGCGGTCTCGTCAAAGAGGTGGTCCCGCGCCGGGTTCACGCCGAGGGGCGAGTTGGAGGACACGGCGACGAGGCGACCGACGCCCTCGCGCTCCGCCGCAGCGATGAGATTGTGCGTGCCTCGCACGTTGACCGCCTGGAACGGCCGTGTGAACAGCCCAGGGTGGATGACACCAGCGCAGTGAAAGAGTGTTCCACCCGCGCCGTCGCGCACGAATCTCCCGCAGCTCGCCGGGTCGCGCAGGTCGCCCTCCACGACCCGGACGCTGTCCGGAATCCGGCGCATGTCGCTGCCGGGCAGGCTCAACACGCGAACATCGCGCCCCTGTTCGACAAGATGCAGGACCAATTGCGTCCCGAGCCAACCGGGCACCCCGGTCACCAGCGCCAGCGTCATGCCGGGCCTCCCAGCCAGAGCGCAGGCCCGACGAACGCTGCCGACGACGCGGTTCCCATCCTGTCACACACAGTCATGCGGCGATGTCCTCCAGAAAGCGCAGCACGTTACGCCGCGCCAACGCCACGACGCTACCCTGCGGGTTCACACCAGGCGAGTCGGGCAGCATGCTCGCGTCATTGACGCGCAGGTTCGCGTAGTCGCGGACACGGCCCCATGAGTCGAGCGGGCATTTGTCCTCGCGCTCCCCCATCGGACAGGACGAGAACGCGTGGACCGTGGTCAATGCCAGCGCGGACCGGGGCAGCACCTCGTCCAGCCACCTGGCGGCCTGCACCTCGGTGGTGATGGGGTCCAGGCCCCATACACCCGGGTAGACCGCGGTGGCCCCCGCGGCCAGAAGCAGCGCGGAGAGCCGGGCCATGCCGCGGCTGAGGTGGCGCATGTCCTCGTCGTTCACGTCATAGCGCGAGGACGTGTCGCGGCGGCTCCAAAGGGACGGCCGAACCGACCCGCGCCCCGTCCCGCGAACGGCCACATACCACGCGCCGAGGTGCCCGAGTTCCTCCATCAGAGGCTCGTTCTGCGGCCAGTTCTCGCTGAGCGCCATGGCCGCGTGGCCTGGGGTGAAGAACGCCCCACCCAGAGAGATTTCGGGCCAGAACTCGCGCACCTGCAGCAAGGCGAGCACGTCCTTGTCGGCGTCCAGCCGCTCCGGGAACCGCGCGACGACCTTGAGCATGGGGTGCACGCGCAATGAGTTGCCCACCCGTCGCTTGATGCCACTTCTGCGCAAGAGGGCCGGTGTCTGCGTCGCGCCGCAGCACAGGTAGAAATGTTCCGCGTCGATGCGGACGAGCTCCTCGGCGCCGTCCTCCCTGCGCACGGCGGCCAGCACACCCTCGACCCGGCCCTTGCGCGTGAGCAGCAGCTCTGCCCGATGCCCGGTGACAAAGTGGGCGCCGGCGGCCTCCGCCGCGGGTATCACGCGGCGCGTCATGCCCTTGGCGCCGTTGGGACAGCCGCTCGGGCAGACGTTGGCCCCCTCGCACGCCCGCGCCATCCGCTCCACCTCTTTGGCGGACCAGCCCATGGCTTCCGCGCCGCGGGCAAACACCTCTGTGCTCCGGGGCCACGGACGCGAGGACCGCGCGACCTCCAGCCAGTCCTCCGCCCAGTCAAAGTGCTCGGCGAGCGCGTCGTGTCCGGCGTCGGCCAGCTGGTATTGGGCGGCCCAGCGCAGGAGGCTCTCGCGGGGTGTCCTGCACCAGAACCCGCTGTTGACCTCGGTGCTGCCACCCAGGCACATGCCCTCGACGAATCCCATCGGCACGCGGCCCATGATGGGTGTCATGCCGCCGCGCCGAAACAGCGCGCCCATCGCCTCCGTGGCGGGCTTCCCGTAGTCGCGCAATGCGTGGCGCCGGCCCTCTTCCAGCACGAGGACGGACAGGCCGGCCTGGGCGCACTCCAACGCAGTGACCGCCCCTCCCGCGCCGCTGCCGACGATGATCACGTCGTACTTCATGCCGCCCGCTGCTCCCATGCGGCGAGCAGCGCGGTGCTGCGCACAGCCTTGAAGAGCGCGCGCGCAGGCGGCACGGGACCGTACGCCCAAGCCGCGACCACGGACCGCCGCCGCGCGGCAGGCAGGGACTCGAACGGCCGGAGGAACCGGAGGACGACCAGCATGCGAAAGCCGGTGAGCCCCACCAGCAGCAGCAGCCGCAACCGGGCCGGCAGATCGGCCAGGCGGTCGTGGACAAAGCGCGTCGTCACAGTGGCCTTCGCGGCGTCCGCGGCCACATCCACGGGGATCAGGGCCCCGACCAGCGCGCCAAGAAATCGAGTCGGTCCGCCGGGGACCGACGGCGCGGCGGAGACCGCCACCACCCGGCCAATCCCGCTGGCGGCCTCCGCGCTGGCCCCCTCGGCGCGGCGCAGCATGGACAAACGCCAGGACCCGGCCTGCGCGTACCAGAGGATGAGCCCCACGCCCCACAGCGTGACGGGCACGTAGAACGCCAGGTGCACCCCCACGGCGTAGGCAAGCCCAAGATCCGCGGCAACACCGACACTGACGACAGCCTGCTGACAAAAGTAGTGGAACGGGCCGATGTGTCCGGGGGAGCTCGGGAGCAGCACGCTCAGGTTGGTCACGGCCATGGCCAGCAGTGCCCAATCGTAGCGCAGCGGCAGATCAAACGCCCCGAGGATGAGGAGGAACATCGCCGCCTCGACCAGCCAGACCACGGCGCTGAGCGCCACGATTAGCGCCGCCTGGTCGGGCCTTCGCAGCGCCCGGACGCTGGCGGTGGTCTGCACGGCGAGCCGAATCGCCACCTCCTGGACCTTGCGCCCGAGCACCGAGCCCAACCGGGAGGCAATCCCCACCAGCGCCGCCGGCGCCACCACCGCAAGGCCCACGCCCGCGGCGGCCGCACCAAATATCCCAGCGGCCGGCGCCGCCACCAGCTCCAGCCAGGTCGAGTCGCCGAGCGCAAAGATGGCCACAACGAGCAGCCCGAGCACCGTCAGGCCGTCCAGAACCCGCTCCAGAAACGTGACGCCCAGGGACTGTGCAAACGGCAAGCCCGCGCGTTCGGAGAGCATGGCGGCACGCGCAAACTCACCCAGGCGAAGCGGTGCGATGTTGTTCACCGCGTAGCCGACGACGACGATGTTCGTAGCCGTGGCAAGCGTCAGCGGCGCGTCCCGTTTGACCAGCACCTGGCACCGCCAACCCCGCAGGACCTGCCCCAGGACATAGGTCGCCATGGCGGCGGGAACCCACGGCCAGACATCGGCCTCGGACAGCGTCCGACGCACCACGTCCAGATCCAGGCTCTGCACGGCGAGTACAACCAGGGCCCCGCTGATCGCGAGCCCCACCAACAACAGGACCACTCTGCGCACCGGCGCAGCCTACACCAGCCCCGATGCGAGCGGTAGAAACCGGAAGCCAGCGACACCCCAACACCATCGTCACAGCCCCCGGTGACTCCCCTCGTCGCCACGAGCGCCGGGACACCGGCGCGGCCAAGCTACTTCCGCGTGCGGGAAAGCCCGAAGCACGGCGGCCGATGCGCCAGGGAACTGGGCGCCGTCTGGCGCCCCACGACCGAAACTGCTATCCATCCGGCAGGTTGGGCCCCTCCCCAAAACCTTGAGCAAATGAGCAGCAAAAGAACTGTGCTTTCCACTGCACAACTCGACGATATGAAGCGTCTCTGGCAGTACAGCCAGAAGTTGGGCGCGGACCATCCCGGACACATCCCGATGTCGGCCCTGACCGTGGAATTCGGGGTGTCGCTGTCGACCGTGAAGCGACACCTGTCATCCGGTATTCCCATCGAGCAGGTGGGCGAAGCCCCGCCCAGGCCCGCCCGCGCGCCCCGGCCCAGCGAGGAACCGCGGGCAAATCAGCCGGCGCCGCGGGCGAAGCAACCGACCCCGGCGGATGAACTTTCGCAGGGCCCGACGTCAGCTGCCGAGCCTGCAGCGCGCATCCTGGTGGACCAGCGTACCTCCCCCGAGGCGGACAGCACCGGACGCCGGCGCAGCCGCTTCTACATCAAGCCCGCGCCCTGATCTCGACCCGAGCACCGGAGGGGAAACGGCGGCTACGCGGGCGGTCACCCCGGCAGCAGGACCTCGATGCCTCCGCGCGTCGCGAGGATCGCGCGGGAGGCCATGCCGATGAAGAGGCCGTGCTCGACCACGCCCGTGACGGCCTTGATGGCGTCCGCGAGCGTCGCCGCGTCCTCGATCAGCCCGAAGCCACAGTCGATCAGGTAGTGCTGCTCGTCGGTCACATAAGGGTCGTCACCGCCGCGTAGCACGGGGTCGCACCCCAACGCCCGCAGGCGCTCCTGGGTGGACCTCCAGCCAAACCGAACGACCTCCACCGGCACCGCAAAGCGCCCTCCGAGCTTGTCCACCTTCTTGGACTCGTCGGCGATGATGATGAGGGTCTTCGCGCTCACCTCGACGAGCTTCTCCTGAAGCAGGGCGCCACCGGCGCCCTTGATGAGGCTCAAGGTTCCCAGTTCAATCTCATCGGCACCGTCTATGGCGATGTCCAGCGCTGGCTCCTCTTCGAGTGTGGCCAACGGAATCCCCAGACTGAGCGCCTGCTCGCGCGTGCGTGACGAGGTCGGAACGCCAATGATGCGGAGGCCCTCCTCGCGCATCCGCCACGCAACCCGGTCGACCGCGTGCTTGGCCGTCGACCCGGTGCCGAGGCCCACAATCATGCCATCTTCGACCAGATCGACCGCCTCGTAGGCGGCCTTCTGCTTGAGCGCGTCCATGTCCATATTGACCCTCCGGGGTACCGGTGTTACCTCGGCAGACCACGACTCGGGGCGTGCGGCCCTGACCCGTTTCCCGCGAGAGATTCATGCTCGATATCAAAGTCATTCGAACGCGCACAGAAGACGTGAAGCGCGCCGTCCAGGTCAAGGGTTGCGATGTGGACATCGACCGCATCCTCGAGCTCGACGGTCAGCGGCGCGAGCTGACCCACGAGTCCGAGCAGCTGCGCGCCCGCCGCAACAGCCTGTCCAAAGACATCCCCAAGCTGTCCAAAGAGGAGCGGCCCGGGGCCATCGCGGAAGTCAAAGACATCAAGGAGCGCCTCTCCACCATGGAGGCGGACCTCTCGACCGTGCAGGAAGAGTACGACGCGCTCATGCTGCTGGTCCCCATCATCCCGCACAAGGACTCGCCCATCGGCATGCGCGAGGAGGACAACGTCGTCCTGCGCACCTGGGGCACGCCGCGCGAGTTCGACTTTGAGCCTCGCGACCACGAGGACCTCGGGCGTCTGCTCAACATCATCGACAAAGACCGCGCCATCGCCTTCGCCGGGGGACGCTCGTACATCCTGCGCGGCGCCGGCGCCATGCTCGACCTGGCGGTCATGCGGCTCGCCCTCGACATCGTCATCGAGCGCGGCTTCACGCCGATCCTCGGCCCCCTGATGGTCAACGAGGTCGCCCTCGTGGGCACCGGCTTCTTCCCGCACGGGAAAGAGGACGTCTACCACCTCGAGAAAGACGACAAATGGCTCATCGGCACCAGCGAAGTGCAGCTGGTGGCCATGCATATGAACGAGACCTTCGAGGAGGCGCAGCTTCCGCTCCTGTACACGGGCTACTCGCCCTGTTTCCGGCGCGAGGCCGGCAGCCACGGGCGCGACACCCGCGGCGTGTTCCGCGTCCACCAGTTCAACAAGGTGGAGCAGGTCATCATTTGTGCCGCCGATGAGGAAGAAAACGACCGGCATCACGACTTCCTCGTAGAGAACGCCGAGCGCGTGCTTCGCGCGTTGGAGTTGCCGCACCGGGTCAGCGCCGCCTGCACGGGTGAGATGGGCCAGGGCAAGTACAAGATGTACGAGGTGGAGACGTGGATGCCGTCGCGAAACGCCTACTCGGAGACCCACTCCTGCTCGTCGCTTCAGGACTTCCAGGCCCGGCGCCTGAACATCAAATACAAGGACGAGGACGGCAAGACGCACGTGGCGTGGACCCTCAACAACACCGCCGCCGCGTCCCCGCGCATCCTCATCCCCCTGCTGGAGACCCACCAGAACGCCGACGGTTCCGTGGACCTGCCGGAGGCGCTGCACAAGTACATGTACGGCATCACGCGTCTGGAGCCGGTCGAGTGAGCGCCTCCGCCCTGGGCCCCTGGGTGGTCATCTGCGCTACCCTCGCCGCCTGCGCAACCCCCACTCCCACGCCGACGCAGCCGCAGCAGACCGCGCCGCCGGCCGCCCAGAGCCCCATCGCGCTCCAGGTGCACGGCGAGAAACTGACATTGGCCCAGCTGGACGCCCACGCCTCGGGCGACCTCAAGAAGGCCGAGCTGACCCACGCCCGCAAGGTCGAGGACATCCGCCGCGAGGCCGCGCGCGCATACATCGAGCAGCGTCTCCTGGAGGCCGAGGCCCGCAAACGTGGACTCGCCGGTCCCGACGCCCTGCTGGCTGAGGCGGTCTACAGCAAACTCGAGGCGCCCACGGAAGAGGACGCGCGGGCCTTCTACGAGCAGAATGCTGGTGAGATTGAGGGCTCGTTCGAGGATGTGCGCCCCCGCATCATGGAGTTCCTGCTCCAGGAAGCCGCCAACGACGCCGTCACGGACTACGTCAGCGGGCTCTGGGACGCCGCCGGGGCCCGGCTGAGTATTCCTCCCGTCCGGGTCGACGTGGCAGCGGATGGGCCGAGCCTTGGACCCGAGAACGCGCCGGTCACGATCATCGAGTTCTCCGACTTCCAATGCCCGTACTGCCGCGCAACCGGACCGATGATCGACCAGGTCAAAGCCGAGTATGGCGACAAGGTCCGCGTCGTCTTCCGCGACTTCCCTCTGGAGTTCCACGAGCGCGCGGTCCCGGCTGCCATCGCCGCCCACTGCGCCGACGCCCAAGGCAAGTTCTGGCCCATGCACGACCTGCTGTTCGCCAACCAGGAAGCCCTGGACGACACCTCCCTGCTTGGCTACGGCGGGCAGATCCCAGGTCTGGACATCGCAGCGTATGGCGCCTGTTTGAAGAGGGGGGACCGCACCAAAGTCGACGCCAACGAACGCGCCGGTGACGACGCGGGCGTGGAGGGAACGCCCGCCTTCTTCGTGAACGGGATCCTGGTGTCGGGCGTCCTCCCCTACGAGGAGTTCAAGGCCATCATCGACGCCGAACTCGCTCGATAAACCCGACAATCCCCACCGCTGCACCTTGTTGTCGCCTCACAGGTTTGCCACTCTCATCGGCACGCTGATCGTGAGGATTCCATGACCCCTGGCACAACGTGGGCGCCCCTATCCGAGGGCGGCTTCACCGGTCCCCGTGACCACCTCGACGCGTGGCTGATGCGCTGCACCCTCCTGGTCCAGCGCTACATGCGTCTGCACAGCGACCGCCTGGTCCAGAGCGGGGGCAGCTATACCGATGCCTGCGTCGGCTTCGGCGAGCTGCGCCGGATGTTGGGGCACGACGCAGGCGAGGACGGGGATGGCTGGCTCGACAGACTGGGCGTACCCGCGGTGGACGCGCTGACGCGGCGCATTGCCGCTGTGCGGGCCAGCTACAACAAGCGCCTGTCCCGCACCCACAGCATCGTCCGCCTCGCCGCCGAGGACCTGCGGGCGGGCTTTGCACTCAACGACCTCGAGCTCGAAGCGGTCATGTTGGCCGCTGGCCCGCGCATCTCCATACCGCTGGCCCGGCTCTACACCGTAGCGTGGGCGGATTTCACGGTGAAGCAGGCCACCTGCGGCTTCCTGGCTGAAGTGCTCGCCCCCGACACCGACGACCCAGGGGCGCTCTTCCGCGACGGCGCCGCGCTGGTGCGCCACCGGCTCATCACGCCGGCGCCCAACGACTCGTGGAAGCCGGACACGCCCAGGGCCCACGCGCTGGCTGTCGTGGCGCAACCCGTGCTGGCGTTCCTCGAGGGTGCCGACCCTCCCGAGCCCGTCACCGCCGGCGTTTCCCTCCTCCGTCTTGAGGTGGCACTGGACGCCTTGCAGCTCGGCGACGGCGTCGCTGACGCGCTGCGCGCTGCGCTCCAGGCGCGGCCGCCTCGCGCCGTACTATGCGGTCCGCCGTCATCGGGCCGCCGAACGGCAACGGCTGCCATGGTCGGAGAACTCGGTCAGCCGCTGTACCAGGTGGATGTCCCCGAGGTGGTGCGCCACCGCGAGGACCAGGCGGATCTTGTACTCGGTGAGGTGCTCCCCGGATTGCTCCGGGAGGCCCGCCTCTACGGCGCCACCGTGCTCCTGCGTCTGGGCGAGCGCCTCGACCTCAGCGGGCAGCTGCAATCCCTGCTTCGAGAGTTTCCGGGCGGGATTCTGGTCGCCGTCGAGGCGGAGACTGGCCCCGCACAGCGCCTCCTCGGCGGCGCGCCCGTGGTTCGATTTGACCCTCCAGCCCGAGAAGGACAGCTCACCCTTTGGAACGCGGCGCTGGACGGCAAGGTCCCGAGGACGCAGCGCGCAGCGCTGGCCACCAACCTCGCCGCAGCCTATCGTCTGCCACCAGGCGTGATCTTCGCGGCCGCGGACGACGCGCGCCGCACTCGCCGCAAACCCGACATGGCGAGCCTCGTGGCCGCGGTCCGACATCGCCTCGATGACAGACTCGGGTGGCTGGCCGAGCCATGGGTCGTGGAGATGTCGCTCGACGAGGTTGTCCTCACCGACGACGTAGGTGCCCAATTGCAGGAGATCCTGCGCTTTGCCCGTCAGCGCGAGCGCGTGTTCGAAGCGTGGGAATTCAGCAAAGTAGCGCCGGGCGGGTCGGGTCTCAGCGTCCTGTTCAGCGGCCCTCCGGGGACCGGAAAAACCCTGGTCGCCGGCGCGCTCGCGCGCAAACTCGGCCGCGCCATGTACCGCGTGGACCTGGGCCGCGTTGTCGACAAGTACATCGGCGAGACAGAGAAGAACCTCGCGCGGATCTTCGACGAGGCCGAGCGCTCCCAGGCCGTGCTCCTGTTTGACGAGGCGGATGCGCTCTTCGCCCGCCGGACGCAGGTCAAGAGCAGCAACGACCGCTACGCCAACCTGGAGGTGAACTACCTGCTCCAGAAGCTCGAGGCGTTCAACGGGATGAGCGTGCTGACGACCAACTTCGCCACCAGCATCGACGAAGCGTTTCAGCGGCGCATCCGGTTCAAGGTCGAGTTTCCCCTACCCGAGGCCGAGCACCGCATCCTGCTCTGGAAACGTCTCCTGCCCCCCGCGGCGCCGATCGGCGAGGTGGACTGGGCCAAACTGGCTGGGAAGTTCGAGCTGTCGGGTGGGCACATCAAAGGTGCCGTCCTGCGCGCCGCCGTGCAGGCTGCAGACGCCGGGGAACCCATCAACCACAAGATGCTCTGGGACGCAGCCATCGCGGAGACGCGGGAGATGGGGTCCCTGGTGCTCGGCTGAGCAAAACTTCTGGCGGGGGCTACTGCCGACGGACCGCGAACACGTTTCCACCGGCGTCGCTGACCAGGATCTCGTCCACGCCGACCACGTGGGGGCGCACGTGGAGGTCGTGCCACCACACATCGTCCCCCGTTTGATCGCGGATGCGCAGTCGGAACGGCTCGGACCACGCAGCGACGACACCCGACACGGACGCCCGCGTGCGTTGATCCGACGATCGGCCAGACAATGGGTTCGAGGCCGAGGCGGACGGACGAGTGAAATCACGCGGCCAGCTCGGTGAGACGATGGGTGGCCCGGTGGCATCCGGAGCTTCGAAGCCCGATGCGCCGTTACATCGAAGTCCCGAGGCTGCAGACCAGGTCCACACGCCGTCCCCGATTCGGCACGCCCAATCCGCGCGACCTTCGACCCTCTCGCCGGGGCCTTCCGGGCCCCAGGGTGCGCTCCACATCGACGTTCGCAGCACAAACCCGTCGGCTCCCGCGTCGGCACCGATCACGTCGTCGTCGGTATCCAGCTTGGCCACAACGTCAAGCGCCCGGTTTACTTCAATCACTCGACGCCGGGACCAGACCAACAAGCTGTCCCCTGAGGCCACCGCCCCGAGCACGGCAGTGTGCAGACCGGCGACGGCCCCTGTTTCCTGTCCCGAGCTCGGGTCCCACACCCGGACCTCACCGCGCTCGCCTAGACTCACCGCGCGCGATCCCCAGGCCACCATCCCGCGCAGCGGGTACTCGAGCTCCCCGCAGACCTCGGCAGCGGCGCCCGGCAGCGACAAGTCGAGCAGTGTCAGAGATTGGGCCCCTACCGCGCGCGGTGCGAC
>CALBXO010000890.1 GCA_937890335.1 uncultured Pseudomonadota bacterium
GACGAACTTGCTGGCACCGTCCATCGCGCCGTAGAAGTTGGCCTCCGCCTCTACCGATGTGCGGCGCTCCCGCGCGGCGTCCTCACTGATGAGTCCGGCGTTGAGGTCGGCGTCGATCGCCATCTGCTTGCCAGGCATCGCGTCCAGGGTGAACCGCGCCGCCACCTCTGCGATGCGCCCGGAGCCCTTGGTGATCACCATGAAGTTGATGATGACCAGGATGACGAAGACCGTGATCCCGACGACGTAGTTACCGCCGACCACGAACTGCCCGAAACTCTGGATGATCTTACCGGCTGCGTCCGTCCCTTCCCCCCCGTTGAGCAGGATCAGGCGCGTCGAGCCCACGTTGATGCTCAGGCGGAACATCGTGGTGAGCAGCAGCAGGCTCGGGAACATGGAGTAATCGATGGGGCGGTCGACGTAGAGGGCCGTCAGCAACATCGTCAACGACAAGCTGATGTTCAGCGCGAGCAGCAGGTCGAGCATCATCGGCGGCAATGGCAGAACCATCACAGCGATGATCATCAACACCCCGAAGGCCAGAGCCAGATCCTGTCTCATTCCCTTCAGCACGGTCGCGCGAACCTCCCTCGCACAGCGGACTCACCGCTCGTGTTCCTTCTCGGCATCTAGAGGCCCCCCGCGTAATTTCGTGCGCTGCGGCGCATCTTGATGACGAGCGCCAGCACTTCGGCCACCGCCTCGTACACGTCCAGGGGGATGGATTGGCCCGCTACGGCGGTCTTGAACAAGAGCCGCGCGAGCGAGCGTCGCTGGATGATGGGCACACCATTTTCGCGACCGATCGCGCGGATGCGATCTGCGACCTTGTCCTTGCCCTTGCACAGAACCGTGGGCGCGCCGTCGCGACCGGGCTCGTAGCGCAGCGCGATGGCGATGTGCGTCGGATTGACGACGATGACCGTCGCCTCGGCAGCCTGGGCGATCTGACCGCGGGACTCCGCCATCTCTCTGGCGCGCTGCCGCCGCTGGCCCTTGAGCATCGGGTCACCCTCCTGCTCCTTGTACTCGTCTTTGATCTCCTGCGTGGTCATGCGCAGCTTCTTGGTGTGTTCGAAGCGCTGCCAGGCAAAGTCCACCGCTGCGAACAGGAGCAGCGCGACCGCCAGGGCGAACAACAGACGCAGGCAGATGCCCCCAGCGACGGCCAGGCTGTCCTCCAAACCGAGGTGGGGCATCCGCTCCAGCCAGGCGACCTCCGCCTCGAGCGACCACCACGCAATCGCGGACAGGACGGCGAGTTTCGCGATGCTTTTGCTCAGGTCCACGAGCGTCCGCGCCGACATGAACATGCGCTTGAACCCGGGGAATGGGTTGAGCTTGTCGAACTTCGGCGCCAGAGGTTTGACGGAAAAATTGAGCTGGGTCTGGGCCAAACCCGCCAGGAGGATGACACCGGCAATCAGTCCAAAGGGAACCGCCAGGATTTTGACGAACGTGAACATCACGCTTGAGAAGAGCTCAAAGTCCAGGCGCGCAGCCTCGCGGTGGCTGATCCGTTCGCCGATGAGGCGCCAGAGTTCGTCCAGCTGTTCCACTGAGTAGGCGCCCACGATGACGAAGCTCATCGCCGCCGCGGCCATCGCGGCGAGCGCCATGACATCGCGGCTGACGGCGACTTCGCCGCGCTCGCGCGCCTGCTCCACTTTCCGGGGTGTGGGCTCCTCTGTTTTGCTGTCTTGTTCTTGATCTGAGGACATCTCAAAGCGTTACCCTCGCAAAAGGGATGCCGGACCCGTAGACTCCCGCCCGAAATGGAAATTTCTCGCCTCGGAATTGCTCGCCTCGACGACGAAACCCGCTCGGCCATCGCCGAACGCTGGGAGGCGCCGAGCGCCGCGCCGTCGGTGCTCGAACGCTTTCTCCTGACGCCGCTTCACGTCCAACGACGCATCGAATCTCTGTCGGAGACGGCGCGAGAAGATCTTGTCGGATTGCTGGAATCCACCGTCGCGACCGTTCCCCTCGAGGCGCTGCGCGCCGACGCGACCGGCGAGCTCGAGGATGCGCTCCTCATTGTGACGGACACGACTTCGGACCCACCGACCGCCACGATCCCGGACGACGTCGCCGTCGCTGCCCTTGGCAGCTTGAGCGCGACCCCCTGCCGCCTGCGTCTCCTGCTCCACTGGCTCGACGCCGACGCACTGGGCGCGATGCACCTGGCCGTGCAGCACTGCATTGCGCCGGCGCGGGGCATCAACCTTGCGCCGCGCCGCGCCGAGGAGCTGGCCGCGTGGCTCGCGCAGCCGGAAACACTGGCCGCTGTTGTGCGCGCGTTGAGCCCAGCAGGCGCCGCGCGACTGTACGAGCTGGCATCGGCCGGTGGCGCTGCCGACATCGGGTTCCGAAGGGACATGGAGGCCGCCACGTGGACTGAGCTTCACAACCACGGCCTGGTCTGGCAGACGGCGCACGACATCCGGATGGCGGCCGAGACGCTGCACGCCTTGTCGCTGCTTCGGTTGCGGCGTCGCGTGCACCAGGCGTGCGGGCGCTGGGCGGATCTGCGCTCCAGGGCCCAGCGGGACAACGTGTTCGCGTTTCCACCCGGCACCGTCGCCGCGGAGACGCTGGGGCGGATCCTCGCCGGGCTGGTCACCGAACCCACGCTGCCGGGCGTCGGAGCCGCGTCCAAGGCCATCTACGGTCCCGACGCACCGGACGCCGATGTGTTTGCTGGCGACCCATCGGATGAGGATCTCTTCGTCGCCGTGGCGCCGCACCTGATGGACATGGACGACGCTGCAACGTTCCAGGCCGGCGCCGCCGTCCGGGCCGTGGAGCTGCTGCGGCTGCTGCTCCATCAGCTTCTCGCGAGCCTTCCCACGGGGACACTGGTCGCCCGCGCGGATCTGGAGACCGTGGTGGACGCCCTTGGCGGCGTAGCGCGCGACTTCCTGCGCGCCTCTGGCCGGCCGTACCTGGCGGACCCTCGGGACCCGCTCCCGTCGGAGCTGCAAGCGGGTGTGGAAGCCTGGCTGGAAGCCGGGCCCATCAAGCTGAACTGGATCCGCCCCGGCGACGGCCTCGTCGAAATGGCGCCGACCGACCTGGGCCAGACGCTCAGCCTCTTCCCGGACATGGCCGCGCCTGTGGTGCACAAGGTGTCCCCCATGCTGCGGCTGGCTGCCCCGATTCCCCGCGTCGACGAACACGTGGGCACGTGGCTGGCCGATTGTCCCACGGAGCTGGCTCGATGGATGTCCGCCCTGTTGCTACACGACGGCGACCGTCGCCACCTTCCGATTGGCGATCCCGCCGCCCTGCCGGCGCGGGACCAGGGGCTGCGGCGTCAGTTTCGGGAGTTTCAGGCCACGGTCGACGAGAGCACTGCCACCGCCGTCGACAAACTCAAGGACTTCCTCCTCCTGCACTGCTCGGCGAGCAGCCTGGCTGAGGTCCACGACGAAGACCTGGAGCTCTACCTCTTGTGGTGGTTGAGAGTGGACCTGCGGACGCGCTCGGTGGCCGCAATCCGCCGCGCATTTGATGGTATCGAGCAGCTGGCCCACTGGGCGAAGGCCTCGGCGGTGCGGGTGGGGTTTGACGCGGCAAACCTCCGCCAACTCGAGGGCCCCCTACTGCGCACGGCCAGCGCCGAGGACGCATTCCTCGCGCACCCGCGCAGGTCACACGCGTCCCAAG
This sequence comes from uncultured Pseudomonadota bacterium, assembly GCA_937890335.1. Taxonomy (GTDB): domain Bacteria; phylum Myxococcota_A; class Bradymonadia; order Bradymonadales; genus CALBXO01. Next base: position 3,673 of record CALBXO010000890.1, read on the forward strand.
GGGCGCAGGCGCCGGACCGCTCCCACCACGGACCCGCCCATGTGGTGCACGTGACGCCGAGCACAGGAGTGCTCACGCTGGAGACCGAACCCGGCCTGGAGCTGACGCGGTTCCATGTGACCGCCGACCCGCGCCCGCTGGGCCTGCTGAAGCCGGGCGATGTGCTCGTGGGCACGTTTGTCCGCGTCGGGACCCGGTGGTGGTTGACCACTCTGGAAGGTGTGCACCTGCCGCAGTCCCCCGTCGCGTGGGGTCGCGGCTAAAGCAGCCGCCGACACGAACAGATTCCTGGGGTCAGCCCCAGAACCGGTTGGCGAGCTCCGGAAACTGCATCGCGACATCTTCCAGGTTGTGCGGCGCGTCGCACATCCCCGAATGCGCACGAAGGACAAACCCGTCGATCTCGGTATCGGTCGCCAGTTTGTAGGCGCGGTACCCGACGTAGAGCATGTCGTCCGTGTCGATCTTCGTGTCCCCGTAGCTCGCCATGGTGTCCGGATTCTCCACGGCGCGCGTGTAACGGCGAGGGCCCTGTGCGATGAGCCAGCTCAGGTGGCGATCGAAGATGACGAAATCGCAATAGCCGTACATCAAGTAGACCGCCAGCCACATGTCGCGCGTGTACGCGGTGTTCATGAACCAGTTGAAATGGCGCTCGTAGGACTGAATCTCTTTGGGGTCCTGCTTCTGCAGGTGCCGCACCAGCAGCTCGGCCTGCCGGTGGGTCGTCTCCCAGGTGCTGGAGCCCCCCGCCTTCTTTCGGGAGTGGTCAATGATGCGCCAGAACAGTGACACCTTCATCGGCCGCCCTACTCGAACTTGACCGTGACGGTCTGGCCGGGCTTCACGGTCACGGGTCGCACGATCGCGTCATCGCGGCCCTCCAAGGCGACCGTGAGCGTGTGCTCGCCCGTGCTCAGACGCAGCGGCTTCGTGAGGTCGGCGCCCTCCCACCGGGCCGTGTCGACCTTGAGACTCGCCTTGCCGGACGGCAACTTCAGCTTGACCTCTCCGAACTCGAACGACTCCAGAACCTCCGTGGGCGCTCCGGCCCTGACATTGACCTCGAGCGTCCGGCTGATCCCAGCCGCCACGTCGCGCAGGACGATCTTCTGCTTGCCCACGGGCAACTTGAGCTTGATCGGCGTCTTGCCCTTGGAGGCGCCGTCGTAATAGACGGTGGAGGAGGGAGAGGTGACGACGACGACCTTTCCGGTGACGATCGCCTTGGCCACGTCGGGCTCCGGAGCCTCGACGATGTCCTTGTCCTCCGGCACTTCGGCGTCGGCGGTTTGCTCGCCTGCATCGGGCGCCACGGGCGCTGGGTCCGTCGGCGGCCACAGAAAATACCACGCCCCAGCGCCAGCCACGGCCAGGACCGCGAGCACGATCAGGGCGGCGGCGGCGATGAGGAGTCCAGATCCTCCGCCCGCGCTCTCCGGGAGTGGTTCGGTCGGCGTCGGGTCCACTTCCGGAACCGGCTCGTCCTCCTCCGTGTCCGAGAGGCCGGGGTCCGTGCGGTCGATGCGGTCAGACTCGGCGGTGTCGGCGAGCGCGTCCCGCTCGCTCCCGGTGGCAACACTCAGCCCAGGGTGCGCCTCAATCTCAGCCGCGAACCGGGGCTCCAGCGGCGGGGCCTGGCCGTCGTAGAAACTGGGGGACTCGCTGAGCAGGTCATCGACGTACGTCGAGATCTCGCGCTGGCCGAGTATCTCTCCGCGTGACTGGATGAACCGCTCAAGGTCCGCCTGCATCTCGCGCGCGGAGCCGTAGCGCTCATCCCGGTTCTTGGCCAACGCGCGCATGACGATGCGCTCGAGATCCGGGTGGAAGTCGTCGACAAATGTGCGCGGGTCCTGCGGCCGCTGCGTGAGGATCGCCGTGACGGCCAACAGCTCGTTCGCGTCCCCAAACGGACGCTGGTTCGTCGTCAGCTCGTACAGGACAATGCCCATGCCAAACAGATCCGACCGCCCATCCAGAGGCTTGGCGGC
>CALBXO010000891.1 GCA_937890335.1 uncultured Pseudomonadota bacterium
CCCATGGCCGTGGCCTTCCTCTTACTTCCGCGCCGCATCCCCATCGGTGACATCGGCGAGGGGCCCGGCGAGGATTCCGACCTGGCCGCGCGCCTGGCGGCGTTGCGAAACTATTGCACGTACCTCCGGGGCATCTATCTGGTCACGGCCATCGTGCTCGTCTTCGTCCTCCCCCGTGTGGTACCCGCGGTCGGCTGATCATTGCCTCCGCGGCGGTTTCGATCCTAGTGTGGGGCACAACCCTCTTGGGACATTCCAATTGTTGGTTTCCGTCGCGGCCGGCGCGACGGGATGCTCGCGGTGCAGCGCACACAGGATGCGCCGGACCCCGGGCGCTCGGGAGCGTAGCCCAACTGGCAGAGGCAAGGGACTTAAAATCCCTTCAGTGTGGGTTCGAATCCCATCGCTCCCATCCCGTCCCACCCCGTCACAGACGGAACGCGCCCGGATTACTGGGCGCTCGATCCTCCCTCGGTGCCCCACCGGTGCCCCACGGACACCGGCGCCGGGTCATCGAGCACCCGAATTGCGTTGTCCTCGAACTCCGGGCTGAGGTGCACGTAGCGCATCGTCGTGCTGATCTGGGCGTGGCCCAGGTACCGCTGGACGACCGCCAACGACGCCCCACGCATCACGAGGTGTGACGCGAATGTGTGGCGCAGCGCATGCCACCACCCGAACGTGCGCAGCCCAGCCGCCTGGCGCGCGCGCCGCAGGGGAGGACGGCATTTCTCCGCGGTCAGGTAGTCGCCGTCGTCGTTGCACCAGACCAGCTTGCTGCGCAGCGCAGTTCTGGCCCGGTGTTCCTTGAGAGATTGAACCAGGCGCTCGGTCATGGGTACCCGCCTCACCCTGCCGCCCTTGGGCGAGTCGATCTGCCCCTTGTACAAGCCGCGCCGCACCCAAAGCCGCTGGGCGACGAGATCCACATCGCCCCACTCCAGCGCGAGCAGCTCGCCCTGGCGCAACCCCGCGTGTAGCGCCGTCAGCATCATGGCTTGCCACGCCGGTTCGCTACGCGCCCCGTGAAGCAGTCTCTCCGCCTCGTCGAAGTCGAGGAAGTCGAAGTCGGGCCTCTGCGCCTTGAACTGCCGCATGGGCGGGACGAACTCGATGATCTCCCACTCCACTGCCACGCCGAGCATCCGGCGCAGCACCGTGAGGTGGTTGTTGATCGTCTTGTCCGCCAGCCCCTGGGCTCGGAGATCCGCCTTCCACCGTTCGACCTCGCGGGGCGTAATCTCGTCCAGGCGCACGTCGCGGAACCTTGGCAGGATCGCGCTCCGCAATCGGGATCGCTTGCTCCTTACGGAGCTGGCCTTGTTGTGGTTGGCGGCGTACACGGTCATGAACTCCTCAGCGAACTCTCCCACGGTCGGCACGGGCTCGGGCTCCACATCGGGTTCCCTGCCCCAGGTTCCGTCCTGCAACGCTTGCCGGACCTGCCGTTCGAACTGCTCTGCGCCCCTCCTGGTCTGGATCGGCGATTTCAACCGGATGCGCGGCTCCACCCGGCCATCAGGGTGCCGAAAACCCTTGATGTCCACCATCCAAGCGCCGCGGTGACTGCGTCTCACACTCATGAGGTTCTCCTCGTCAGCGTGGAACGCGACCTTCGCGCATCCAGACTATCAGAGCGTCCCGTGAGATCCGAAGTACTCGGCCCACCTTGATCACCCCAGGAACTTCACCACGCTTCACTGCGTCGTAGAGCGTGTTGCGATTCACGCGCAGGAAACGTGCGGCCTCCGCTACGGTGAGGACGGCGTTCGACGGGAGAGACGGGAGGGTTTCCGTGCTCAGCATCTCAGAGGAGACGCGTGAACCGGATGGCTCCGGGCCGAAGCTGTCTTTGGGTTGAGCCGACCTCAAAAACCTCCCTTCCCTCCCGTCACGGCTTCCGGGCTCCGCGCCGGGAGTCGCCCGCCCGGTACTCTTGCTGCGTCGCTTGGTCACAGCGCCCCTCGATGGCTCTTTCGGCGGAGGGCGTACTCCACGCTGGAGTTCTTTCGATGCGCGACTCCGGCCCGCTTGGCGCGCTCTCCGAACTTCCGGCCAGAGAGTGGGCGGTAGCCGTTGGCCTCGGACCAGGTCCTGTATGCGATGTAGAGCGACGACCCCGAGATCCAGTGTTCGTCGGACGGCTCGAACGTCTCCTCCAGGAAGGACAAGACCGGATCCGCGGCGTGCCGCCAGACATCCAACGCAGCTTCCGACGAGGCGGGTACCAGGTACATGTCTCGAGCGAGAAGTTCCGCCGCCCCCTCGAGCAGCCAGGACGCGATGGCGGGCAGCTCCTCTGCGACGATCCTATGCGCGAGACCCGCGTCCTGCTCTTGCGCGCCAAACCGGCGGTTGAAGTCAACGACCAGCCAGCGGCGCCGGCGCGGAGCCCGTGACCGCGCAGGCGCGCCGCGCGCCGTCGATGTTCGTCGGAAACTACTTCCAGGACGTGACGCTGGTCGACGCTGTCGATGTCCGTGAGAACATCTTCCGCGCGTCGGGCAGGTACCCGCAGACGCTGCTGCGCGATCCCAGCCGCGTCGTGTCAAACCTCTTCGTGGCCCCGTCGCTGCCCGCTCGGCACGCAGTCATCCTGGTGGGGGGCGCGTCCTCGCACGCGACGATCGAGGCGAATTCATTCGACCCCGGCGCAGGTGCGGCTGTCCGTCACGACCCGCCCGCCGCGGCGACTACGGAGTATCGCGACAATCTGAGCCTCGGGCCGCTGTTTGGCCTCGGGAGCCGCGCCGATGCGGCGGCACGCGTCGACGACAATGCGGTGGTCGCCCCGGCCGCGCTGGCAGAGGCGGGCTCCGGCCTCGCGCCCTCGGTCCACACCAACGACGTCCTCGAAGTCCGGTGGGCGGAGCGGGACTACCTCCTCGGCGATTGCGCCCCGGCGTCGCTGGGGTACGGACAGGCCGGTGTCGCCGCGCCTCGCGAGGTCCCGCTGCGGCCGGCGGGTGGGTTTCGGGCACGGCAGGCCGGCCGCTGCGACGACCCGGACCAAACCCCCTGGACCGCGTCGGAGCCCGACGAGCCGGTGCACCGGAAGCGACTCGGCACACAATGCGCCCAGTCTGCCGGCGCGCGGTGGCGGTGGTGGGTGCGCCGCTGACGCGGATTCCACTGTGCGCCCCCATGAGGTAGGCTTGCCGTATGGGCCTGTTCGACTTCTTCCTGAGCGATCACAAGAAAGCCTTCAAGATGCTCGGCACGATGTACGGGGTGGACACCTCGGGGGCCGAACCGATGACGGAGGCGGCGGAGTGGCTCGACGAGCTGCCCGAGGCGGACAACCGCCGCAGCCGCATCCCGAGCGCCTTCCTCACAGGGGACTACTACCTCATCAGCAGCCAGCGAGAGCTCGGCACGGTGATCCGCGTCACCCCCGAAGAGGTCGAGATCCGCTGCCCCTACGAGGCGCAATTGCCCACGGGTGTCGCCCTCCCGGACTCGCACCTCTTGCGCGCCCTGCCCATCCGCGCCCTGCTCGCCCTCAAGCCCCAGCGCGCCCAGAAGGTCATCCGGAACCTGGTGACGGACTCCCAGGAGACCTTCCAGGACCACCACCGGGTCTGCCGGATCTGCTACGAGCGCTTCCCGCCCAAGAAGTACCCCGGCCACCCCAACAAGGGCATCCTCGGCCCGCCGGCCTACCGCGTCTTCACCTGCGAGCCGTGCAAGCGCAAGAAGGAGGTCAAGTTGGCAGAGGAGGCCGCCAAGAAGGCCGCGGAGATGGCGGCGGAACAAAAGCGCAAAGAGTTCGAGGAGCAGTGAACCGGGCGGGCTGCGGGTGCAAGAGGGCAGCACGGCGGTTCGGCTCCGTCGCGATGGCCTCCGCATCGCGTCAGCGGAGCAGTCGACGGACACCAAAGGCGCCGAATGCAACCGCCGCCAGCAGCGCCGGGGCCGGGCCGCCGCCCGGGGTTGCGGTGGAGGCGGTCGGGCGGCTTCGCCTCGCGCAGGGGCACCGCGGCGTCCCCGTCGAGGCCATCCCATGAGATGTTGCGCGGCTACACGGAGGTGCGGGAGTCGTCGCTTGGTGACGCCGCGTGCCCGGAGGCACGCCGCGCACCTGCACTCCGTTCGGATCACCACCTGGGTGGTGGCCACCGAGCTGCGGACCTGCGTTGCGGCTCCGGAGGCGAGATGTCAGGGCGGTCCGAAGACGGCCCCCTCACGAACGCCCGCGCGTCGGTGCATTCGACGAGTAGAGATTCACAGGATTGGCACAGCAGCCCATCCAGCCGCACGGCGAATGCCGGCCCCCAGCGGCGATGGGTACGCCATTGACGTCCATGAAGGCAGTCCCAGGCAAGTCGTCGCTCGCGGCTGAGCTTCCCTCGTTCTAGCACTAGACCCCGACACGATTCCGCCTCCCGAGGCAGAGCCCGAGAGCGGCTGCTCCACACCCGCGGACACACCGCTTTACGCCACGATCTGGAGACGACTATGAGACAACGCAAGCGACTGCCCTTCGCGGCCGCCACCGTCCTGGCGCTGCTGTGTGCCGGGAGCGCGGCGCAGGCGCAGGATGGACTGCGGCTCTACCAGGGAGTGTTCGCCGGCAGCCACGTCACCTGGGTTCGTGGGACCTCAACGACGGCGCGAGCGACGCCGGCGTCGAGTCTGCCGCCATCGGCGGGCTGCGTCTGGGCGCGCTCATGCCCGAGTTGCTGCTCGGACTCGACGTAGGCGCGGAGCTCGAAGTGGGCTTCGTCCCCATCACCTCCACGGACGGAATCGCAAACGTCGCAGCCTTCTACAACCTGGCCGGCCAGTTGTTCTTCCTCGACGGCCCCTACCAGCCCTAACGGGAGCCTGGGCCTGGGCGCGTACAGCAATCTGGCCGGCGACCTGGGCACGGACACGGATCTAGCCTACACCGCGGCCATCGGCTTCCGAGGCGCCCTCGTAGATTGGATCGCCATTCGCTCCGAGGCCGCCTGGATCGTCACCGACGGGTGGCCGGTGAACAGCAAGCTGGCGCTCAGCGTCGGCGCCGACTTGAACGTCGAGCTGCCCTGACACACGGCCCACTCCGGGCCCGAACTCGATCCTTGCTCTGCTAACGGTTCGAGCCATGTGAGGAGCAGAACACGCGGCCAAACCCTCTCGTGTGCATGCGGCCCCGGCCGGTGGTCAGCAACTGTCTCCGATACATCTGGCGTACCGCCACGGCGGCCGCGCAGCCGATGGCCGCCCTCACGCCCTTGAGCCCGTGCGGCGTGAAACGAGGGCCACCCCAGTGACGACCGGTCGTCGGTTCGACGACGACGCTACATCCCAGACAGCCCACTGAGCGCGCAACAAGTCCCAACGATTGGGCCCCGCCCAACGGCGCGCGCGCCCGGGTGACGAGTGGCGGTCCGCGACCATGGTTCCGCCGCTAACGTGGCACGGTGCCTGCTCTAAGCCGCGGCACCCAACCACTGAACCCCGAGCCAGGCGGCAAGGGGCAACACGGGCCGCACTACGGCCGTCATTTCAGGAGATCAGTCATGTTCCGACGAACCAAAGCCACAGTCGCTACATTCACCGTCGCCGTCTGCCTCGTGTTCGCGGCTACCGCGACAGCGGACCAGCTGTGCAAGGACACCAAGATCACGGTCACGAACAAGTACAAGAACGGGAACAACAAGGTCAAAATCAAGATCCTGAGCGTCAACTACTACGACAAGGAAGACGGCAAGTGGCGCACCAACGACGTCAAGAACACCGACATCTCCGCCGATAAGGCCGCCACGATCACGGAGAGCCTCGAGTACGTCGGCAACGAGAAGGTCACCAAGATGCAGGTCAAGTTCAAGTTCGAGGAGAACAAGGGCTGGTCCACGGAGAAGTGGTCCAACGTCACCAGCCTGGCGGACAAGACCTGCGACAAGGGGGAGAAGTACAACCTGACCGTGTCGGGAACAGACTCGAAGAAGTAGCGGCACGCAGGTCGCGACGAAGAAGAGGCGGTGCCGGTTCCGGCGCCGCCCTTCTTTTTGGTGCGCGCGCCCCTTCGACCGGAGACCGGAGGAGGTGCACCTACCGCTGTGGAGGTTGACTCGCCGTAGCCGGTCGAGAGGTGGCGGCGGCC
>CALBXO010000892.1 GCA_937890335.1 uncultured Pseudomonadota bacterium
CTACGATCTCCCGATCTACTACGCATTCATCGACATCCCCGGACCCTGGTCCCTGGGCTGGACGGCCAGCCTCCAGACGGACAATTTTGGCAACCTCAGCGCGGCGCCCATGCTGCGTTGGGCGTACGAGTACATCGGCACGACGCCCATGTTGGACGTGGGCCCGGTTGTCCGAATCGGCGGCGGCGATCCCGCGGTGGGCGGCAAGTTGGACCTCGGCTACGGAAACATCCTGGCGCAGGGGTACGTCGCCACCGAGTACTACAGCGACAGCTCGCTGTCGGTGTTCGTGGGCCTGCGCATCCCGTGGCTCCTGGCGACGATCTTCTGACGGAAGCGCCTGCGTTTCCCGTCGCCCGGCTCGCCGGCTGGCCCTCTGAACAACAATTCATTTTCAATTGACGCGTGGGTCACTCGTGCCTAGGGTGAATGGTGATTCAGCGTTCGGCCGATCCAATGCAGAGAGAATGGTTTGAGTGACCAAGGCAACCCTCTGGGGTGTGGATTCCTCGTCAGTGAAGTTGGTTCCCTGTCCATCGGAGCGCCCGAGCGTTTCACGGAGGACCAGCGCATGTTTGCGGACACCGCCAGGCGCTTTGCGCTCGATGAGGTTGTGACCGCCCACGACGCGATCGAGCATCCCGACGCCAGCTTCAGCGTCATGGCCGGTCTTCTGCGCAAAGCCGGCGAGCTGGGGCTGCTGATGATCGATGTGCCCGAGGAGTACGGCGGGCTCGGCATGGACGTGACCACCTCCATGCTGTGCTCTGAAAACCTGGCAAAGCAGGGTTCCTTCGCCGTCAGTTGGGGGGCGCACGTCGGTATCGGTTCCTTGCCGATCGTGTTCTTCGGAAGCGATGCGCAGAAAAAGAGGTGGCTGCCGCTGCTGGCGACGGGCGAGAAGCTCGCCGCGTACGCGCTGACGGAGCCCGGCAGTGGCTCCGATGCCTTGGCGGCCAAGACGCGCGCTGTCCTCAGCGAGGACGGATCCCACTACGTGCTCAACGGCACCAAGATGTGGATCACCAACGCCGGCTTTGCGGACCTGTTCACGGTCTTCTGCCAGGTCGACGACAACAAGTTCACCGCGTTTCTCGTCGAGCGCGACGCGGAGGGTCTGAGCCTGGGCGCGGAAGAGCGCAAGATGGGCATCAAGGGCTCGTCCACGCGCATGGTCGTGCTGGACGGGGTCAAGGTGCCGGTCGGCAATGTACTTGGCCAGGTTGGGCGGGGCCACAAGATCGCGTTCAACATCCTGAACGTGGGTCGATTCAAGCTCGGCGTCGGCGCGCTCGGTAGCGGCAAGGTCGTGCTTGGCTATTCCGTCAAATACGCGTCGGAGCGCAAGCAGTTCGGGGAGCCCATCGCCAATTTTGGTGCCATCCGAGAGAAGCTCGCGCGAATGGCCGTCGACCTCTATTCGCTCGAGAGCTGTTGCTACCGCCTGGCAAAGGACATCGACGACACGATCGAGGCGGCGGGTCACGGGCCGGAGCAGGTCATGGCTGCGATTGAGGAGTTTGCCGTCGAGGACAGCATCCTCAAGGTCTACGGCTCCGAAGTGCAGGCCTATTGCGTGGACGAGGGCGTGCAAATCCACGGCGGCTACGGCTACTCAGCGGAGTACGCGGTGGAGGGGGCCTACCGGGATGCGCGCATCCAGCGCATCTTCGAGGGGACCAACGAGATCAACCGGATGCTCATCCCCGGCATGGTGCTGAAGCGAACCATGAAGGGGCAGCTGCCTCTGTTCACAGCGGTTGCTGCCGCCGACGCCGCCGCGGCCGCGGACAAGGAGCCGCTCCCGAGCGGCGACGCGCTGGAGCGGGAGATCTTCCTCACCAAGAAGGCCAAGACGCTCGCCGTCTACGCGGCCAACCAGGCCATTCAGAAGCACATGGCGGACCTGAAGGATCAGCAGGAGCTCCTGATGCTGATGGCGGACATGATGATCCAGGTCTACGCGCTGGACTCCACCGTGACGCGGACGCTCCAACTGGATCCGGCGGACTCGGGCACTGCGCTCAAGCGTGTTGCGTGCAGTTGTGTCGTCGCCAGCCACTACCCGCGCGTCGCCTCGAACGCGGAGGCGTTGCTGGTGCACCTGGCCGCCGGCGACCAGGCGCTCATGGACAGTTACTTTGGTGTGCTGGACAAGCTGACCTACCGAACGGGCATCAACGGAGTGGCGCTTCGCCGCGTGATCGCTGACGCGGTGGTCGATCGGCAGCGCTACCCCATGTAGAGGCCGAGGGCAACGCGACGCCGCCAGCGAGGGCCGGAATCCACGCCGTCGAGGTCGTCAGTCGTCGCGCCTCTGTTTCTTCCGCCTTAGAATGCCAGCTTTGCTCACGGGCGGGATCAGGTGCTCGCCTGTGCTCGGCCGGCTCATGGCAAATGTCTCCCGTGTCGACCGCTGCGGTGGAATCTCCACGGCTGAGTCCGCCTTGGCGGACCGGGCCAGTGGTGCCGCGCTGTCGGGGAGGATCGAACGGCTCGGGCGCGTCGGGCTCGACTCCTCCTCGCCGCGCGTTTCCTTGACGGCCCTCCGGATGCTGTCGAGGGACTTGGGCCGGCCAGGCCTGGAACGGGCGCCCGCTGCCTCCACGAGCGCCAGTTGTGTCGAGCCGTCGATGCGCGCCACCGCCAGCTCGCTGGACGAAAGTCGCGTCCCCAACAGGCACGCGCCGCGAAAGTCGGCGTCGGTCAGTGTGGCGACGACAAAGACAGCCTCGGTAAAATCTGCCCCCACAAAACAGCCGCCGCTGAAATTGGTCCGCGAACAGAGGGCCCTGGCCAGGTGGGCCCCGCTGGCGTCGACGTCGGTCAGGTTGGCTGAGCTGAGATTCGCGCTCTCGAGGCTCGCCCCGCTGAGCTCGGCGCCCGTGAGGTCCGCCTCCAGCATCTTCGCCTGGTCCAGGCGCACTCCCACCAGCAGTGCTCCGCGCAACAGCGCCCCTTGGAGTTTGGCGCCACGCAAGTCAGCGCCCCGCAGATCGGCACCCGTGAGGTTGGCTCGTCTGAGATCAGCCTGGCCCAGGTTCGCCCCCGCGCAAGTCTTTCCCGCGCAGGTCCGCGCGTCTCAGATCCGTCCCAGAGAGGTTCGCGCCCGGCAGAATCCGATTCTCCGGCGTTTCCATGATTCCTCGCAGTCTTGGTGCCAACCACATAGTGGTCGGCAGGGGACCGCGGCGCAAGTTCGGGGAGGGCGGGGAGGGCGGCAGTATCCGGACCTCGTCAGTCACGACGTCCGTTGTCGCCGCCTGCCGTTGCATGCGGCATCGGCGGATCAGTCGGCCGGTGTGCAGATGCCGTCGTTGTTGCAGGCGAAGCCTTCCGGGCACGGCGTGAAATCATCGCAAGCCAGCGGCAGGCAGGTCTCCATGCCGTCCGGGACCTGGGGGTAGAGCTTGCGGCACTCGTAGAACCCATCGTCGCGGCAGTCCTCATTGCCCTCGCACGCCGCCCAGCAGATGCCGTTGCCCTCCTGGTCGGTCGGGATGCAGTGGGCGCCCTCGCCGCAATCGCCGCTCATATTGGGATTGCAGCCCAGGCGCAGGCAGTACCCATCGTGGTAGCCGCCAGTGCCCTCGTTGGTCTCCGGCGTGACGCAGAAGTCGCCCGGGGCGCAGGCCAGTTCTTCGCCACATTCGTCGCCAATGTTCGCGTCGGGGTTGCCGCACAGACCGCCCACGCAGCTTCCAGGCGTGCAGTCGTCGTCGGTCTCACACTGGCCGCCGAGACAGGCTTGCTCGCCATCAAAGTCGGTGCATTGGTAGTAGGGACGACACTCCGACTCGTCCTCGCAGCTGGCCAGGCACAAGGTGAACTGGCCATTGTCGGCGCAGTAGGCGTCGTCGCCCGCGCAGTCTTCGTCCGAGGTGCAGCCAAGCAGCGTGCAATATCCCTCGTGGAATCCAGTCGAGTCGCCCTCCTCGTTGATTTCCATGACGCAGAACCCACCCGGCGCGCACTGATCGTGGGCGGTGCAGGCATCGCCCGTGGCAGCATCAGGGCTTCCGCAGACACCGCGGAAGCAGATGGAGTCACCCTCACAGTCGGCGTCTTCGCGGCACGCCCCCGGAAAGCAGATGCCCTCCTCCAGAGACCAGTCGTTGCAGACGTAGCCTTCGCGGCACTGGTCCGGGTC
>CALBXO010000893.1 GCA_937890335.1 uncultured Pseudomonadota bacterium
GGACGCATCTGGTCACATTCGCTGCGCGTGGGTGACGTCCCCAACACTCTGGGCAAGTGGCCGGTCCTCCCGAGCTCCTTCGGCCGGGACGCCAAGGGCGAGTTGTACCTGGCCGACTTTGGTCGGGGCGACATCTACCGCCTGGCGGCGCCGTAGACTACCTACGGAAGCGGGACCACCCGGAACAGGGGTCCGCCAAATCGCAGCTGCTTGGTGGAGGCACGGCGTTCCACGACGCCGGCGGCGCCTACAACGTCCGCGGCCAGGAGCTGTTTGCGGGCGCGGTAGATGTCCACGCGCACCTTGGTCGCGTCGGCGGCGAGCATGCGCATCAGCTCATCGTGGTAGACCCAGCCCGTCTCCGCGGTGTCCGAGCCCGACTCCGTGTCCTCAAGGCGCGCACGCGCGAGCGTCAGGAGCGTGTAGTGGTGGGCGCGGTCCCCGAGATCGATTTCGCCACCCGACCACTCGATGACGAGCCGTACGTACTCCTCGTCACGGCTGACCTCAAAACGGAACGTCGCCGTCTCCAGCGTGGGTCCGTCTGTCTGGGCGACCCACGTTGTCGCCTGTGACTCCGGAAGGTGAAGCTGCCAGCGCCCGCCGCCGGCGCGCACGTGGTCCAGGTCGAAGATCGGGAGCGTCTCGTCGTCCCGCTCACAGATCCAGGTCCCGCCGACGCCCTCAAAGACAGTCACCTCCACCAGATCCGCGTCCGGGAGGGCCAACATGCCGTCGGAGACAAGTTGCGTGACGCCCGTGTCGGCGTGGATCGCGTGGGCGGCGGGGGCGCTGCCCTCCGCCAGCAGAAAGCCTCCCTCGGACTCGCCAAAGCTGACGCGGTCACCCGGGGCCAGCGCGCCCTGTTCCCCGGCGTCCAGTTGGCGACCTCCCACAAAGGTCCCATTGGTCGAGCCGAGGTCCTTCACAAACCAGGCGTTGTCCTGCCACCAGACGATGGCGTGTTCGCCGCTGACGGCGCGGGCGTCGATGCGCAGGTTGCACATGCGCGAGCGGCCGACCAGATGGCGGGCGCGGAGGTGAACCCAGGAACCGTCGGTGGCTTGTAGTCTTCCCATGCGAAACAGGCTCCTACTCGTCGCTGGCCTTGAGCAAGGTCAGCAATGGGCGCAAGGCGGCCTCGGTCTCGTCGCTGCTGGCAGTGAAGACCATGCGGACGGAGCTCCCAAGCGGCTTGATCTTGGCGCCGCGCAAGATGGCCAACGCGGCGGGAGAGGGCTCGAACTCCGCGCCGACGCCATCGGCTGCCAGGCGCGCTCGCCACTGCTCCGCGGCCGCTACCGCGGCTTCGGGCGATGTCGCTGGCACCACGACGTCCACGAGGAGCCCGGAGCCGGCGACGACGTGAAGTCGTGTGGCGGCGCCGTCCGCCTCTTGCACGTGCCAGGCGATGGCGGGGCTCGGGATTTCCAGCGCAGCGGCGGCAAGGACTCCCCGCGCGCGTCGTGGCCGCTGGAGCGCTTTGACAAGCGTGGCGTCGCCGATGGCGACGACGCCGGCGCCCAACCGGGCGACCCCAGGAGCTCCGTCCCTGCTCCAGACCCGACCGCGTTTCTCCTGCTGGTAACCGTCCACGCCGAGCACCGCCTCGACTCGGAGCCACTCCCCGTCGGACAGACCTTCGATCTCGATGGCGACGACCTGCGCGGGGCCCGCGCTGATCAATAATGCCGCGGTGGTCGGCCGGACGACCGAGGCGCTGGCCGCCAGTTTGTCCCAAGCCAATACGCCGGGGTCCTCGGACAGGAACGCCGTGAGCAGGGGGCGCATCTGATCCGGAGCGCTGGCCAGGTCCACACCGGTCGCAGTGTCGGTCCCCTTGGGCAGTGAGGTCCGGTAGCGGTCCAGCGATTGCGCGTGCGCACCGGCGCAAACAACGAGCGCAGTGATCTGGAAAGCGAGCAGACAAAGGCGCATTCTCATGTCTTGAGAGTACCACCATGACCGCACGAGAGACACACATCGCGGATGTGCCACACATTGGGCCCGTTTCCGCCGGTTGGCTGGAGGCTGCGGGCGTCTGCACGTTCGGAGATCTGGAGGACCTCGGCGCGCTCGGAGCCTATGAGGCTGTCCGCGCCACGCAGTCACGGGCGAGCCTCAATCTGCTCTACGGCTTGGCCGGCGCGCTGCGCGGGGTCGCATGGACGGAGGTCGACGTCCGCGAGAGGGTCGAGTTGAGAGCAATGGCGCGAGGGCTGGAGGTGGGGCGATGAAGTGGATGGTGGCAGTGTTTCTCGTGCTGGGTGCGTGCACATTCGAGGCGGGCGACATCGAAAAGAAGGGCGGCTGCGAGACCACTGAGGATTGTCTGGAAGGCCGCGTATGCGTCGGCGCGGTGTGCGTGGAACCCGAGGAGCCGGACGCTTCCGAATCACCCGACACCGGGGCCGCCGACGGTCGTTGACCGCCTCACGGCGCGCGGCTATCGTCCCCGCGAATCAGCGGAGGAGACGATCATGGAGATCAGGTCGATAGGTGTCGTTGGGGCCGGTCAGATGGGCAACGGGATCGCCCAGGTGGCGGCGCTGTCTGGCTACGATGTGGTGATGACGGACATCAACGACGCCGCGCT
>CALBXO010000894.1 GCA_937890335.1 uncultured Pseudomonadota bacterium
CCGATGACGACGACGTTTCCAGATTGGTGCAAGAGCTCGCGACGGTATCGACGGGGCCGTGCCTCGCGCTGCGGGCGACCGGGCGTTGGGCGCCCCGGACGCGAGCGCGGCAGGTGGCGGCGCGCCCCACTTCCGCCAGCCGGGTTCGTTGGGGTGGCGTCTACGTGGTCACGGGCGGTCTTGGCGGTCTGGGCCTGGCCGTTGCCGAGCACCTCGCCGTTAAAAGGGCGCGGCTGGTGCTCGTAGGGCGCGCGGGTTTGCCGGCGCGGGATCAGTGGGCGCGGTTCTGTGCGGCGCGCGGTGATGCGGACCGTACCAGCCGCGCGATCCGCAGGATTGAGGCAATGGAGCGGCTGGGGGCGCAGGTGATGGTCGCCGCAGCCGACGTCACCGACCTTTCGGCGATGCAGCGCGTGTTTGCCGATGCGCGGAGCAGGTTTGGCGGTCTACATGGTGTGTTCCACACCGCTGGGGTGCTGGACGATGGGCCGGTGCTGGACAAGGATCTTCAGGCCGCGCGCCGCGTTCTGGATCCGAAGGTGGCCGGCGCGCTGGTCCTGGACCGGCTGCTGCGGGCCTCCGACGCGGAGCTGCTCGTCCTCTTCTCCTCGGTCAGTGCCCAGTTGGGCGTGGCGGGTCAGGTGGACTACGCGGCGGCCAACGCGTTCCTGGATGCGCTGGCCACGTCGCGAAGCGGGGGCCCGGGCCCCTGGACAGTGTCCGTCGCCTGGGGGGCGTGGAAGGACGTCGGCATGGCCGCGCGGCTGCTCGGGGCCGAGGTGGGCCACGGGTCTGCGCCCACCGGCGGGCACCCGTTGCTGGGGGTCGGTCGAGACGGTGAATTCCATGCCGCTCTCGGCGCTGCGGACACATGGGTTCTGGACGAGCACAGGACCCTGGGCGGCGACGCCGTCCTGCCGGGTTCCGCGCTGGTTGAGATTGTGCGCGCGGCAGTTCGGGGCCGGTTCCATGAGCGGATGCTGTCGCTGGAGGAGGTGACGTTGGTGGCGCCGTTTGTCGCTCCGTACGGCGGCCGCCGCCGCCTGCGGGTCGAGGTGGAGAGCCGCTCTGGGTCTGTCGGGCCTGAGGTCCGGGTGACGGTGACCGGCAGCGCCGGGGAGGAGTGGATCGAACACGCCTCGGCGACGGGCCGTACGGTGGACTCCGCGCCAGCCCCCGACCTGGATCTCGGCGCCATCCGGGGCCGTTGTGACCGCGGCCCCGCTCCACGGGTGGCGATGCGTTTTGGTCCCCATTGGGACGTGGTCGCGGAGGCCTGGCGGGGCGCGGGCGAGGTGTTGTTGACGCTGTCGCTTCCCGAGGGACTGCGGGGCGACGCAGCGCAGTTTGGGTTCCATCCGGCGCTCTTCGATCTGGCGACAGCCGGGGCCCAGAGCCTGGTGCCGGGTCACACGCCGGACACCGGGCTGTACGTCCCGTGGACCTTTGGGAGAGTGCTGGTTCGCGCGCCCATGGGTGCTGAGTGTGTGAGCCACATTCGCCTGCGCGAGGTCGTGGGTGAGCTCGCGGTTTTTGACGCGACGATCGCCGATAGGACCGGCCGGGTCCTGGTGGAGGTGGTCCGGGTGGCCATGAAGCGCGTGGACCCCGGAGCGTTTGCGCGGCCGGCCCGCACGCCGCTGGACGGACTGCGCGAGGCCGTGCGCTACGGGATCGCGCCTCACGAGGGCGTCGAGGCCCTGGAGCAGCTGCTCGCGGCGGGCCTTGGCCCCCATGTGCTCGTGTCCCCCCTTCCGCTGACCACGGGAGGGAGCGCCGGTGCCGCCATGGCGCGGGCGCCGGTGCAGCGCGCCGCCGATGCGCCGCCCCCCGTGGCCCCGAGGACGCCACTGGAGCGAGAGATCGCCGCGGTCTTCGAGGAGCTGCTCGGCATCGATGAGATCGGTGTCGATGACGATTTTTTCTCCCTCGGCGGGCACTCCCTTCTCGCCGTGCGCCTCTTTGCGCGACTACAGCTGATGACACGCCGCAACCTGCCGCTGTCCACGCTGTTCGCGGCCCCAACGGTGGCGCTGCTGTCGGTGGCGTTTGGTGGGGAGGACCCCGAGAGTACCGCTCCGCCCACGGGTGTCCGGTCAGGACCGCGCACCCGGCCCCCAGCGCCATCTGCCACCTGGCGAAGCCTGGTTCCGCTGCGAAGCGGGGGCGGCCGCACACCCTTCTTCTGCATGCATGGGCGCGGGGGCAATGTGCTCAACTACCGGGCGCTGCTGGAGCACCTGGACGACGAGCAACCCGTGTACGGCTTGCAGGCGCGCGGTTTGGACGGGGACACCGCGACCGCCGGGTCCCTGGAAGAGATGGCGTCGCACTACATTGAGGAGATACGGACCGTCCAGAAGACGGGGCCGTACCTGCTCGGCGGCGGCAGCATGGGCGGCACTCTGGCCTATGAGATGGCGCAGCAGCTTCTCGCCATGGGCGAGCGCACCGCCCTGGTGGCGATGTTTGATACCTATGGACCGCAGTTCTTCGAGTTTTCGTCGACGGGGGTCCCCCGCGGGACGCTGCGGGCGCGTGCGCTCGCGCATGGGCGTGCGCTGGCGACCCGCGATGTCGGCGGCCAGATCGAGTACGTGTCACAGCGGCTCGCCTCGCGCCTGGTCGACACGGGGCGCGGCGCGTGGACGGCCTCCGCACGTGCCCTCGGCCGGCCCCTGCCCCACGACCTGCGGTACTGGGATCTGGAGCGGCGCAACGTGGAGCTCCTGGGCCGCTACCGACCGCGCCCGTACGGGGGGCGCGTTGTCATGTTTCGCGCGCTGACCCAGCCTGAGGGCGTCTTCGCCGATCCTGGCATGGGTTGGGGGGGGCTGGTCCAGGGCTCGTTCCAGGTCGTTGCGATTCCCGGTGACCACGATACCTTGGTGGAGCAGCCTGAGCTGGGCCGCAGTTTGCGCGACGCGCTGGCTGAGCTGGCCATCCGGGGCTCGATCGGGGCTTGATGCAAGACCCGCCTCAACACGAGCGAGAAACCCGGTAAGTCAGCGTCGTCGTCGTCGGGCGGAGAGGGCTTTCTTCCGAGCCGCAGCGCGGTCCGCACTCGGGGCCAGCGTGGTGTTCTCGCCCTCTGCGACAAAGTGCGCCAGCGCTCCGACGGTCGGGAAGCGAAACAGGTCTGTGAGATGCAGCGGGTACGACGTGCGCTCGTCGATCAGGCGGTGCATCTGCACGGCCATCAACGAGTTGCCGCCCAAGTCGAAGAAGTTGTCGTGGAGGCCGATGGAGTCGACGTCAAGGAGTTCTCTCCAGATCGCGGCCAGCGCGATTTCCACCTCGCTTTTGGGCGGGTCCCCCGTGGGTTCTCCGGGTCGGCTCTCCACCGCTGGCAGGTGCCTGCGATCGAGCTTTCCGTTGGCCGTACGAGGCAGTTCGTCCACGAGGACGATGGTGGATGGGACCAAATGGGCCGGCAGTTGGGCACGCAGCGCGTTCAGCAACGCCCCGGCGGTGACCCCGGAGTTGGTGGTGCGGGCGTAGGCCACCAGGCGGCCCGGAGACCCGTCTGTGACAGTGACCACGGCCTCCTCGACGCCGTCCAGCCTCGCGATGTGTGCCTCAATCTCGCCGGGCTCGATGCGGTGGCCGAGCCACTTGATCTGGTTGTCCACACGCCCCAGGAAGGACAGCCGCCCGTCCCGCTCCCAGCGCACCTGGTCGCCCGTGACGTAGAAACGCGCGTCGCCGCGCACGACAAACCGGCGGGCCGTCTCTGCGTCGCGATGGTGGTACCCGCGCACGACGCCGTGCCCACCGATCAGCAGCTCGCCCGCGGCGCCGATCGGGACGAGGTTGCCCCAGGCGTCCTCGACCCGCAGCGAGGTGTTGGCGATGGGCTGGCCCAGAGATACCGCTGGCCCGTGGACCGGCGCGGTCGCAGACCAGATCGTCGTCTCGGTGGGGCCGTACATATTCAGGACATCCGCGGGGAGCGGAGCCAGCCGTTCCGCAAGTCCGGGAGGGAGCGCTTCTCCACCCAGCAGGAGCGCGCGCAGCGTGCGCAGAGCCGGCTCGGTCTCGGGGTCCGCGAGCAACAAGGTCATCTGGGACGGTGTGCATTGGAGATGGGTGACCCGACCCTCCCGAATGCGCGACGCCACCGACCTGACGGGCCGGGCCGGGGCCTGCGCGGCACGGCGCACCGCGTCCAACCGGGTCAGGCCGTCGAGGACCTCGGCCGTCGGCAGCCCGTAGTCCAGCAAGCAGGCGATCTCGTCCACGCCGGCGCCACAGACACGCTCCACCATCCGTAGACAGGTGGCCGGGGCACCAAAGAGGCCGCTCGTCTCAAAGTAGCGAGCAAAGCTACCCTCGAGCAGCGCTTCGCGTTCGTCGGGGCTGAGGGCCTTTGCATCCAAGGTCTCGCCGGGCGTTCGACCCGCCCGATCGGCGGCGTGCCGGAAGGTGGGAAATGACCACGCGGCTCTGGCAATGAGGTCCATGGCGCTGCCGAGGTACGCCTTCATGGCCTCGCGGACCTGGTCGCGAACCTCGTCGTCCGACTCGCCCACAAAGGTGTGCAGCATCAGCGTGACGACCCCGCGCCCACTGTGTCCAGCGTCGGCCCAGGCGGCTCGGTAGACCCCCACCTTCTCGGCGAGCTCGCGGACGCTCTGGCCGAGCAGATGAGTGAGCACGTTGGCCCCGGCGCGGCCGGCAGCAGCGAAGGTGGCGGGGTTGCCGGCGGCGGTGATCCACGTGGGAAGCTCGGGCTGCACGGGCCGCGGAAGTGTCCGAATCTCCGCGGTCCCGTCGGCCGTCGCAAACTCCACGGCCTCGCCCCGCCAGAGGCGCTGCACTGTGTCCATCGTGGTGAACATCTTTGCCTTCCGGTCGGCAAAGTTCTCGGGGGCGAGCACAAAGTCCTGCGGCTGCCAGCCCGAGGCGAAGCTGACGCCGACGCGTCCCCCGGACAGGTTGTCCACCAAGGCCCACTCCTCGGCGATCCGGATGGGGCTGTGCAGGGGCGCGACCACGCTGCCGGCGCGGATCTGGATGCGCTCCGTGACGGCGGCGATCGCCGCGCTCGTCACCGATGGGTTGGGGTAGAGGCCACCAAACGCATGGAAGTGGCGCTCCGGGGTCCAAACCGCAGCGAAGCCGTGGCTGTCGCCGAACTTCGCGCTGGCCAGGAGCAGCTTGTACTTGTCCGCCGCGTCGTCACTGGCGCCCTCGTCGCTGGCAAAGAACATCAGGCTGAAGTCGACCGCACGCCGCACGGCTGCGCCGCGCCCATCGGCGGTGTCGGAATGGAGGAGAACCCGGAAGCCCCGCGACAGCGTCCAAAGCAGCTCGAGAATACAGATGTCGAAATTGAGGCTTGTCACCGCGAGCCAGGCCCCGTCGGTGTAGGGCCCGGGGACGCGCTCGTCCATCGCGACGAGGAAGTTGCTCAGGTTCCGGTGCTCGACCAGGACTCCCTTGGGCTGCCCCGTCGAGCCCGAGGTGTACATCTGGTATGCGAGGTCCGTTGGGGCGCTGGCGTGGTCGGTGACAGCAGGGTCGAAGCTGGACTCGACGAGGACCGTTCGCAGGTGTGTCGGCACGTGCGCGCGGAGGGCTGCGGACGTCACGATGACGTCACAGCCGCTGTCTTCGAGCATGAAGGCAATGCGCGCGGCGGGATAGGCGGGATCCAGCGGGAGGAACGCGCCTCCAGCCCGGAGGATGGCGACCACGGCTACCACGAGGTCCGTGGTTCTGTGCAGGTGCACCCCCACCCGCACATCGGGGCCGACGCCTTCGCCCTGAAGTGCGGCGGCGAGCGCTCCGGAGCGGTCCACGAGCTCCTCATAGGTGAGGACCGTGTCTCCGTCGTCCACGGCCACATTGCCCGCGTGGTGCTGCGCCCAGTTGCCAATGAGCCCGTGAATGGGCGTCGTCGGGACCGGGGCAGAGGGGCCCGTGGCCCAGTCGTGCAGCTGCCGGCGCGCGTCTTCGGTCAGGATCGTGAGCGACCGAAGTGGCAGCGCGGGCTCTGCCTGCGACGCCGCAACGAAGGTCGCGAACTGGGAGATTAGCGCCTCCAACTCACCGCTGTTCTTGTGGGTGAGATACCAAGTGACCCCGTCACCATCGGGCCAGATGTGGACTGCCAGCTCGCCGGGGCACACGTCTGCGCCCGAAGGCTCCGCGTCCAGGTGAAGGACGACGCGGTGCAGGAGCGCGATGACTTGAGGGTCGAGCGATGGCGTCCGAGCGCAGAGGTCCACGGCGAGTGGCCCGTGGGCCATCGCCTCCTCCCACTCGACGCCAATCCCCTCCAGCGCGGCGCTGATCGGAGCGTCTGGATCGACAGAGACCCGAAGTGGACGGTACGGGAGAAACAGCGGGCCTCGTGCGGTCGCAATGGCGACATCGAGGCGATTCCGCGCGGTGCGTCGGGCCAGAAATGCCAGGAAGGTCAGGGCCACGGCGCGCTGGGGGGGCAGGCTCGTGTGCGGCGGCGACACCTGCTGGCGCGCGGTGGAGAGGGGATGCGGAGTGCCAATTGGGTGCGCGGAGAGTGACTCTGGCGGAACCAGTTCGCCCAGCCGTCGGCGCCAGAACGGTTCCGATGGGGCCGCCTCCTGCGCCAGCGTCTGCCATCGCAGCGCCTGTTCGTCCGCAATCAGCGGTGCCCGCGGGCCGAGCTCCCGCGCAACCTCGTCGGCGGTGATTGGGCCAAGGCCAGTCTGCAGGCTCGACAGCCAAACGGAGCCGTGGGCGGTAGCAATCTCGATCCGGTCGCCGGCCACTGACACCGTGCCCGCGGGTGCTGTCGTCGCAGGGCCCTCCACGGCTGCGCCGACGATTACAAACCGCTGGCCCGTCCACAGTTTTGGGAGCCCCAACGGGTTCTCGATGGGCCCGAAATCCAGCGCGCGCGCGCGTGCGAGGACGCGCGCAGCGGGGAGGTCAAACCGCAGTGTGCCGGCGCCCTCAGGGCGCTTGTACTTCCCAAACCAGGTGCGCTGGTGCAGGTCCTGCGGACGCCCCTCCGCGCGGCCGTCCTCCATGGCGCCGAGCAGCTCTGGAAAGCTGGCGATGGCGGCGCCGTAACACGCCCCAGACAGCGTGAAAGCCGTGGAACGCTGGGCGATGTCGAAGTCTCGATGCACCACGATGGCGCCGGCGTCGATGGTCCGCTCCATGCGGTGCCAGCAGATGCCGTGGCGGGTTTCTTCGTGCCACAGTGCCCAGACCGGAGCGTGAAGCCCGGCGTACCGGGGCAGGGGGCCGTCGTGGAAGTTGAAGGCGCCCAGCTGGGCCAGAGCGAGCACTGGCGGCGGCACGAGCTCAAGATTGCCGACGCTTAGAAGGTAGTCAAAGCCGCCCGGGTGGGTGAAGAGCGGTTCGTAATCACTGTGCGTGACCACGCCGCAACCGTGGGCCCAGGCGACGACGGCTGGCTCCCGACTGACCACGCACACCAGCTCATGGCCCCGACCGCGCACCGCTTCGCCGCAGTGGATGAGCAGCGACTCGGAGCCGGTGAGGACAATGCGCAGTTTCATGAAGCCTGGCGAGGTCCACCCGTCGGGACTCGAGGTCCGTTCACGGGTGATGGGCGATTTGGACGCGGCAGTGGCAACCTGGAAAAAGTAAACCACCGTCGTGGAGGTCGGTCAAAACGATGGGCGTTGGCGCGCGGCGTCCCCGGCAGGCTCCCCGCGGAGTACGATCGCTTTACCTTTTGCGCGGCTGGCTCGATTGTGTCGGCGTGGAAGAGCAAGCACAGATCAACGTGAAGGGCCTGGTACTGCGTTTCATGGGCGCCATTGTGCTCATCATGGCGGTCCTCGGCGTGGTCGGATTCCTGGTCAAGGACGAGGTGGTCGCCTTCTCCAAGGGGTTCGTCGACCTCTTTGGTCTGTGGGGCGTCGGGATCGGCTTCTTCCTGCCGGACGCGTTCACAGTGCCCATTCCCCACGAGGTGTTCCTCGTCACTGGCGTCATGGGCGGGCTCGATTTCTGGATGATCGGGGTGGCCGGCAGCGTGGGCAGCCTACTTGGCGGCGTCACTGGGTATACTCTGAGTCGGTGGGCAGGTGAGTCGCGCTGGTTCAAGCGGTTCCTGGTGCGCAAAGGGGCCGTGCAAGCCCGCGAGCTCGTCAAGCGTTACGGCATCCTGGCTCTGGCGCTTGGCGCCGTCTCGCCCCTGCCCTACTCGATCATGTGCTGGGCCTGCGGCGGACTGGGCATGCGCTTCACGCCCTTCTTCCTCACGTCGCTGCTGCGAATCCCGCGGGTCTTCTTCTACCTCTGGCTGATCGAGATTGGCGTCGTCGAGGTCATGAGCTGAGGCGCGTTTCGTCTGATGCGGCCCAGTGTCGGGTCGACGGTCCCGGCTTACTCCAGAAAACCAGCGCCGGGATTGCTAGCGCGCTTGAGCACAACTCTGATCAGAGGTGCGTCCGCGGTCGTCACGGTGACCGTCCTGGTCTTGTAGCCGCGGGCCCGCAGCTTGATCTGCCTGGGCTCAGCGTCCGCGGTGGGAAACGTCAGGGTTGCGCTTCCCCGGCCCAGGACCGATTTGCCCCACTGAATTCTCGCCGTATCCGGCTCCACTTCCACTGCGACCGCGACCTCCTTGGACACCGCAGGCGCCGCCGCCGTTGTGGGCCGTGGCGCTGCTGGGGCGCGTGGAGGTGGTGTGCGCGTGGCCGGGCCCGGAGTTGTCGCCGGTGGCGCGGGGTCTTCGATGGGGGTGTCGGCGAGCGGGGTGGGTGCTGGTGTGGACGAGGGGCGCTGAAACCAGGCTGCGCTCAGGAGCAGAAGGGCGATGACGACTGCTGCCCCAGCGGCGGCGAGCCACCAACCAGGTGGGCTCGACCTGTTGGGCTGCGTGGGCTGGGGCGGGGCTTCGTAGGCGTTGACCGTTGTGACTCTGGGGACCTGGTCGCCCTTGTCGGCTTCCAGTGTGTCGGCGTGAGCCTCGTCGGCGCGGTCCATTGATCCCGCGCTGGCCAAGGGCTGCACGCCGGCCAAGGCGCGACGCGGATCGTCCGGTCCCACCGTTGGGATGTCGGTGGGATCGATGGATTGCAGCGCCGCCAGGAGCGCGCCAGCGTTCTGGAACCGTTTGTCGGCGTCGCGCGCGAGCGCGCCTTCGAGGATGGGCCCAAGCTCGCTGTCGAGGTACCCGGCTGGATCTGGAGTTGGCCGCGCGCGTGGATTTTCAGACATGCCATGTCATTGGGGTCGTCCACGACGGGCCTGCCGCAGAGCATCTCCACAAGGATCAGGCCCATCTGGTAGACATCGACCGCTGGGCTGACGATCTGGTCGAGCAGGTACTCGGGCGCCATATACGC
Source organism: uncultured Pseudomonadota bacterium (assembly GCA_937890335.1). Taxonomy (GTDB): domain Bacteria; phylum Myxococcota_A; class Bradymonadia; order Bradymonadales; genus CALBXO01. Next base: position 9,318 of record CALBXO010000894.1, read on the forward strand.
CGGGCTCCCAAAGTGGAAGCCGGTGGCGGTGAGCCGTTCCGTGCGCTCGTCTACGATGGCGGCGATGCCAAAATCCGTGACCCTGAGGCTCTCGGACATTGCGCCGGGATCGCACAGGAAGAGGTTCGCGGGTTTGAGGTCCTTGTGCACGATGTCCAGGGCGTGGGCTGCGCTCACGGCGTCGAGGCACCCGAGGAACAGGCGGAAGGCGCGCACCGTGTCGATGGCGCCGTTCTGGTCCAGCTCCGCCTGCAGGTCCCTGCCGCGCAGCAGCTCCATCACGACAAAGGGAGTCTCCGCGTCGATCAGCCCAAAATCGTGGATTTTGACGACGCCGGGGTGATGGATGCGCCCGGCGCTCTCGGCCTCTCGCCGAAACCTCGCGCGGAAGTTGTCCGCCAGATCGCCCAGGTCGTCTGTGCGCAGCACCTTGATCGCCACCGGGCGGTTGATGTTGCGCTGGACCGCGGAGTAGACGGTGGCGAAGCCGCCCCGGCCGATTTCGCCCGTGATTTCGAACCGTCCGTCGATGACGGTGCCAGCGGCAAGATTCGTCATCGCGGGGTCAGTCCGGGGGTTCGTGAATGGTGCGGGCGATACGGAATCCAACGTTCGAGTACCGGAGCCCCAGCCTCGTCTCACCGCGCGCGTGCGCGGTGACATTGGTGACGCTGAACATGAAATTACCCCCTCGGACACGGTGCAGGTACGTCGGGGGACGGACCGGGCCGTAGGGGTCCGCGCCGCCAAACTCCTCCGCGGCAATGTCATGGACGTACTCCCCATTGTTGCCGGCCATGTCGTAGAGGGAGAACCCGTTGGGCAGCAACGCCGCCACCGGCCTCGGCGCGACGGGGTCAATGGCGTTCACATCGTACCAGGCGTAGGCGGGCATGCACTCCGGGTTGTCGCCGCACAGCCATGGGTCGTCGCTTCCTGCGCGGTAGGCCCGCTCCCACTCGGCCTCCGTCGGCAGCCGGTACCCCTGGCATTCGTACGGGTCGCCGTCCTCCACACCGCCGACCAGCACGCGCCAGTCCACGGGGTCCTGGCTGTCGTTGCGCTCGATGGTGTAGCAGGGGGGCAATCCCTCCGCCTCGGACATGGCGTTGGCCAGCTCCGCGGCTTCGAACCAGGTGACGTTGTCCGCGGGACACAAGGGCCCGCAGTTGCTGTGGAGTGAGAAGTCGGGAATTCCATGCGCGGCCAGCAGCGCCTGGTTCACCTCGGTGGCTTGGAGGTAGTAGGGCCGGGTGAGCGTGGTGGACACGCCGCGGTCCATTACATGGGCCTCGCCCATGAGAAACGTGCCCGGTTCCACCCGGACCATGCAGGCACCGAGTGCGCAGTGGTCGCACTCGATGAGGTCCGCGTCCTCCGGCGCGAAGTTGCACTCGCCGGTCCGGAAACTACAGGTGCCAGCTTCGCGGTACAGGAGCAGGTCCCCGGAGATCCCGCACTCCTGGCTTGGGGGACACGACGGGGGGCAGAGGTCCACGCAGGCGCCGTCCTGGCAGACCGTCCGGTCCTCGGCGCAGTTGGTGCGCAGCGTCACCTGCGAGTAGTCGCAATCCCCCGTTGGCCAGTCGCACTGCCCAGGCCCGATGTACTGGAGACGCGTGTCCACATCGCATGTTGGTGCGGGGACTGGGCACGCGTCGTCGGGGCACAGGTCAACGCAGGCGCCGTCCGTGCAGACGGTCTGGGTTTCGCCGCACTCGGTGCGGGTCTCCACCTGCGTGTAGTCGCACGTCCCATCGTTGGCATTGCAGCGCCCGGCATCGGCCCGGACCACCTGCGCATTTTCGTCGCAGAATGGCGCTTGAGGACCGCAGTCCACACCCTCGCAGAGGTCCACGCAGACGCCCTGCCTGCACACGCGCCCGTCGGTGCACACCGTCTGCCGCTCGACCGCCGTGAAGTCACACGTGCCATCGGTGAAGGTGCAGACGCCGTCTGCGTCGTAGGTGATCGCGGTGTTGGCGACGCAGGCGGGCGCTGGAGCCGCGCAGCTCGTGTCCAGGCAGAGATCCACGCAAGCGCGATCCCGGCATACGGTCTGCGTCTCGGCGCATAGGGTCTCGGTTGGGTCGTATTCACAGGCGGCGGTGACCCAATCGCACGTGCCCGGGCTGTCCCGCTCGATCAACAGGTCGCCGTCACATTGGGGCGCAAGAGCTGGGCAACTGTCGGCAGTGCATCGCAGCGAACGGACCAGCCGCACGCCCGCGGTCGGGAGCCGGTCCGAAGGCGCCAGAGATCGGTTCGCAGCGGCGGCGCATTCGGACGGGACCAGGCCAAAATGGCAATCGCGTGAGACGCGACCGGCGCCTGTGTCCGGTCCTGTTGGGTCATCGCCGTACACCCGATCGGCCTCGGCGGCGAAGCGATCATGGACGTGCTCGGAGACGTTGCCTGCGATGTCGTACAGGCCCCACGCGTTGGGTGATTTGCCGCGGACCGGATGGGGCTCGCCGTCGGAGTTGTCCGCGTGCCAGGCAACGGCGTCCAGGCAGGCTGCGTCTTCGCCGCACAGGTAGGTGGTCCCGGCCCCGGCGCGGTGGGCGAACTCCCACTCTGCGTCGGTCGGCATCCGGTATCCGCGGCAGGCGTAGAGACCGTCTTCGCCCGAGACGGAGACGCTCCAGGTGGTCTGGTCGTCGGGATTGGCCTGTCGGACGTCGTAGCAGGGCTCGAGCCCTTCGTGGACCGAGCGCGCATTGGCGATGAGCGCGGCATCGTACCAGGACAGTCCGCGCCTCGGGCACAGCTCCGCGTCGCAGTCTGGGTCCTCGGGGACCTCGCCTCCCCAGCGGGCGTGGTCCGCCCGCGTCACCTCGGCCGCCATCATCAGGAAGCCGCCCCGCAATGTCGCCGGTCGCGTCCCGAGGGCCAGGAAGGTTCCGGGCTCAATGAGCACGCTGTCCGCGGAGCGACAGGAGCCCGCGTTGCAGCCAAAGTCGCAGGCGTGTCGCTCAAAGGTCTCCGGCGGTGCGCATGCTCCCTGGTCACACGTGCCCTCGCCGGTGAACACGAGGCGGTCGTCGCCATCGCAGGCGGGGCTCGGCGTGCTGCAATCCGTGCGAACCGGCTCCGGGACACATTGGCCGGTCGCGGGGTCACAGAGATTGGACGCCGTCGTCACCAGGGTGCTGCCGTCACACGCTGGCTGCGCGATCTCGCAAGTGACCTCCGCGCAGAGGTCCACGCAGACGCCGTTGGCGCAGACCCGCGGCGGATCGAGCGTCACACAGTCGGTGCGCTCCTCCACACCGGAAAAGTCGCAGGTCGCGTCGGGATCGGCGCAGACGCCAGGGCCGGTGTGAGTCACGGCCACATCGCCGTCGCAGGCGTCGGCGGGTGCTGTGCAATCCACCTCGACGCAGGCGGAGACGCACGCGCCGCCACGGCATAGCATGTCGTCGTCCGCGCAGTTGATCTGCCGTTCCACGGCGTCGTAGTCACAAGCACAGCGGTCCGTGAGCCGCCCCGGGCCGTCGTGCACGATGCGGATGTTCCCCTCGCACCGGTCCGCTTGTCGGTCGCAGGAGAGGTCGCAGCCGTTGTTGGTGCCGTTGTTTGCGGCGGCCTGGCAGACGCCGGAGGCACAGGTTTTGGCGTCGTCACAGTCGGCGTCAATCACGCACTCGGGCTGGAGATGTACGCCGTCGGGATCCTCAAATGTCGAGCAGCCGACGAGACAGATCGTCAGCAGCAGCGGGAGTCGATTCACCATGACGTCCTCCAGGCGATCCCGTCGCCAGCCGGACCCAGCCAGATGCCCGCGCCGTCGGGTTCCTCCCCCGGCGTCAGCCCAAAACCGACGAGCACCGCGCCAGTCAGGGTTGCGACGACGCCGACAGCAAACAGACCCAGGCTGAGCGCGCGCTGTCCTCGGAAGTCGCTGCGCAGCCTGTCGTAGCTGTCCGCGTCTCCGTCCGCGGCCGCGGATTTGTAGTCGTCAAAGGTGGGGGTCAGCACAAAGGCGTCGTAGGCGGCCCAGGCCGCGAGCGAAGCGACGCCCCCTCCCAGCGTCACCCAAGCCCACGGCGTGCCTCCGCCTTCCGTAGCGTCGCCGTCGAGCATCAGCGTGACAGGTTGCTCCGTGCCGCTGACGACCTCCACCTGCACGGTGACCGAGCGATCGCCCAGCAGCCCAGAGACGCGCCGGCTGCCCACCACGACGCGGGTCGCCGTTCCATCACAGGGGACTCGCTCGCCGTCGTCGATCTGGACGTGCATACCCTCCATCGTGCACTGGGGCAGCAGGGTGCCGTAGCAGGTCCTCGCGAGTTTGCCGGCGAGTATCTCGCGCTCGGTCCGCGCGGCGCTCGGGGACATCTCGGGCGTACTCGACGCACCTTCGATCCGGTCCAGTGCATCCAGCGCGAGCGCGCACTGGCCCAGGTCCGCCTGGGCCTGCGCCAACAAGAGCCACGCCTGCGCGGGGTTCTCCAGCTCCGCGGCGAGGCTTAACAACGGCAGGCGGTCGCGTGGGGCGTCGGCGGCGAGCGCTGCGCCGATGAGATCCCGCGCCGACACCTTGAGCGCAACCCGGTGTTCGCGGGTACCCGTGACTTGGAAGGGCACCTCCACCTTCTGGCCGAGAACCTCGGAGGTGGCGACGTAGGAGCCGGTGGGCAGGCTGAGCGTCAGGCCCTCGCAGCCGCGTTCCGACTCGCCATCGACAGACACCAGCATTGAGGTGGGCGTGCAGTCGAAGGTCACCGTTCCCGGACAACCGGTCTCGACCTCGGTTCGGTACTCAGCCAGCTTGCCGAGCACGTCGGCGGGCCTGGGCATGGTGACCTGCGGCGCTTTGGTGACTGCGTCATAGGCAGCCACGGCCTCGTCGCACTTCCCCGCGCGGAAAAGCGCACGGCCCAGGTGGAGGTGGGTGATGTTGGCCTCGCCAAGTTCCAGCGAGCTTCTGAACATGGTCACGGCGACGTCGTAGTCACCTGCCTTGTACGCCTCGAACGCCTTGGCGGTCAGCGAGTTCTGCGTCTTGGTCAGTCGTGTTTTTGGGGGCGATTGAGCATGTCCCATAGGGAGTGGGACGAGCGTCCAACAGACGCCGCAGACGGCGGCCAGAAAGATTCGGTTCACGGGTGCCTCGGGAGGTGCGCTTGCCCTCAGCCTACCAACTTCACGAACGTGGTCCAAACGCGGCGGGCCCTGAAGATGGCAGGGCTGAGCGCGAGGATCGACGTTGTCACGGCAGCCAGCTGGCCGGGGACAGGCGACCCCGTTGTGGTGTCGGCGCCCCGGCACCGAGGCGCCAGAACCCCTGGCTCCCCCCGAGCCCACAGGACAGCCCGAGCGTCGCGCATCGTCACTGACGGCCTTCGTTGGAACATGGGGTTAGGGCGACTCTTGGCATCAGCCTTGCGTTGTGCGACGGCACCAGCGTCTCACGGAGATCCATCAATGCGCCTGCTGACCCTATTGCTCTTGCCTTTGGTTCTGGCCTCCTGCGCGCGCGGCGTGACGCCGGAGTCGGAGTCGGCGGCGGCGGCCGGCGACGAGGGGGGCGACACACTCAGCGACCCGAGCGGCCACGATGGCGTGGAGTGCGCGCTGGACACGGATTGCCAGGCGGGCCTCAAATGCATCCATGGCGCGTGTTTCACCCGCGAGCAGGCCTCGGCGGAGTTTGGTGGGACCCAGGACGCCTGTGCCAGCGCCACCGATTGTCCCGCCGGCTACGGCTGCGTCGATGGGGCGTGTGAACTGCCCCGGAACCCCAGCGACGACGGTGTCGGACCGGGTGTCTGCGCTGCGGATCTGGACTGCCCGGGCGATCGGGTCTGTCTGGACGGAGCCTGTGTCGCGCCCGAGTCGGGAGGCGGGACGTTTGACCCGTACACGGACGGCTGCACAGAGGATGGCCAATGCAACGACGGGGACGTGTGCCTCAACGGCCAATGCGGGCCCCCAGGAACCACGCCGCAGGAACCCGATGGGCGCTGCGACGACAACTGGGACTGCGATTGGGGTCATGTTTGCGTCGGCGAAGTCTGCCAGGAGAACCAGCGCGGCGGTGACTGCGAGCAGAACTGGGACTGCCTCTGGGGCGAGACCTGCATCTACAACATCTGTGATCAGCCCGAGAGCGGGGGCGGCTGTGACGACCCGTTTGACTGCCCATTGGGTGACGTGTGCACGCAGGGCGTCTGCACCACGCCGGACGACGAGTGCGGCTGCTGACACCTCGGCCCCCAGGGCCTACGACTGGACGGACGTTGGTCTCCGACGCCGGATGCAGTAGCCTCTGGGTACCGATTCCAGCCGGGTATCCCCATGATTCTTCGCTGCCAGACCGATCCCTACCTGCGGCGCCTGGACACGGAAGTTGTCTCCGTGGACGCGCACGGGGACGGCTTCCGCCTTGTCCTCAAGGATACGATTCTCTTCCCGGAGGGGGGCGGCCAACCGGCGGACCACGGAACTGTGGACGGGCAGTCGGCGCAGGTGTCGCGCAGCGACGGCGTCGTCGTCCACGACGTCGAGCGTGCAGTTCCGGTCGGGCCCGTGAGAGTCGAGGTCGATTGGGGCCGCCGTTACGACCACATGCAGCAGCATACAGCCCAGCATCTGATCACGGCTGTGGCGATGGATCGCCACGGATGGCCGACGACGAGTTTTCATCTCGGCCGCGATCTTTGCAGCATTGACCTCGACGTCGACGGGGTGGGTGATGTCGCGCTGGCAGAGCTGGGGGACGCGGTGAACACCGAGATCCGCGCGAGGCGAAGGGTGGCGGTCCGCCTCGTGGAGGCAGATCAGATGGACGGGCTTGGCGTTCGGACCCGTGGGCTTCCCGACGGTCACGTCGGGCAAGTTCGGCTCATCGAGATCGAGGACCTCGATCTCAACACCTGCGGCGGCACACATGTCGCCAACACATCCGAGCTGGAGTGTGTGTACCTGCTCGGCACCGAGCGGGTGCGCGGCGGGCAGACGCGGCTGAATTATCTCGCGGGCGTGCGCGTGCGCGCGAGGTTGCAATTGGCGTTGGCGCGGGAGGCGACCCTGGCCCAGGCTCTGTCGACCGGACCCGAGAACCACGCCGCGGTGGTCGGCAAGCTCCAGTCGGACCTCAGGGCCGCGGACAAGGACCGGCGCGACATGCGCGCCGAGCTCGCCCGGTTTCTCGGCGCGCAATTGGCCCAGACCCAGGATCGGTTTGCCCACCTGCACCGTCCGGGCGGCGACATGGCGTTCCTGAACAACATCGGCGCCGCCGTGGCCCGACTGGCGCCCGACCTGCCCGTGTTTCTCACCGCGGCACAGGGCGACGGCGGCGAGGGTGTGTTTCTTCTTCTTGGCCCGGCAGAATTTGTCCGAAAGGCGGGCGCGCCGGTGGCGTCGTTTCTGGGTGGTCGTGGGGGCGGACCGCCGGGACGGTTCCAAGGCAAAGTTGCGGCCATCGAAGAGCTGGATGCGGCGCTGGATCTTCTGCGGCAGATCCAGGGCGCCGCGTGATGGCCGGGGAACGACCGCCGGCGCTGTCTCTCGAAACGGACGCCCGACGCCGATGTCACAGGAGGGACTTGCGGATGGCTGATGCCGCGATCAGTCCTGACCCGTGGGGCCGAACGACCGGGTGACCGGGAGCCGAGGCCGGTGTGATGGCGTTGTCCTGCGGGGTTGCGGTTTCAACGGTTGGCGTTACTGTCGACGGCGAGGGTACGGAGGTCTCGTTGCGTTTCTGGATTCCAGTCCTGATTTTGCTACTCGTGGGTTGCGCCCGAGGTGCGCCCGAGCTGGAAGAGGAAGACGCGGCGGGCTCGCCTTGCCGCGGGCCAGGTTGCGTGACGGAGATTCCGGACGCGCACGCAGGCGACGCAGGCGGCGACATGGGCGGTGGCGGCGACGGCGGTGACTGCACCACACTGTGGTATCCGGACTCCGATGGGGACGGATTCGGCAACGCGATCGGCGATGGGATCGCAGCGTGCCGGCAGCCGGCCGGGTACGTGTCTTCCAAGACCGACTGCGACGACGCCAACCCCGCCGTGAACAGCGGTGCGAGCGAGCAGCCCGGAGACGGGGTCGACCAGAATTGCGACGGCATGGAGGTGTGCTTCGCCGACAACGACGGCGACGGGCACCGCACACCCGAGGCGCAGACGGTGCTGGTTCAGGGAGACTGTGTCGGCGAGGGAGTCACGGGGGCCGCCGCGCCCGCGGACGATTGCAATGACGCCAACCCAGCCGTGCACGGTGCGGCGCTGGAGCTGTGCGACGGGATCGACAACGACTGCGATGGGCTGGTCGAGCCGCAGGGCAGCTGCCCGCGCGACTTCGTCGCCAATCTCGGCAGCAATTACCTGCTGTGCGACGCAAACCGGCAATGGACCGAGGCTCGATCGCTTTGTCAGGAGTACGGCTCGGCTTTGGTAACCGTCAACGACGCCCAGGAAGACCAATGGATCAGCCAACAGATGGGAAACCGGGGTTGGGGCGCGGTCTGGATGGGCGCCAGTGACGGCGCCGTCGAAGGGCAATTCGTCTGGATGGACGGCAGCCCGGTCGGGTACGCCGCGTGGCGCGATGAAGAACCCAACGACGCCGGCAATGGCGGCGATCCCGGTGCAGATTGTGCGGCGCGTGTCGGCGGGCAGAACCCCGGCTGGGTCGATCGAAGCTGCGCCGACGAGTATCCATTCATCTGCGAGAGCCCCTGATCCAAGCTTGTCGGATCGACCGCGCGGCACGTCGTCGGCGACAGTGTCGGCGCAAACGCTGTACAGATCCGCTGTCCTGTGTAGAATCGCCCGTCTCTGAACGTCGGGTCGGCCGGCGCATACACGTGGACCGGAGCTACCCATGCAGCGCAGATTCTCACTTCTTCTTCTCATTCTTCTGGCCTCCCTCGGCCTGACTTTGGCTGGTTGTGCCTGCGGCGGCGGTGGTGAAAAGGCCAAGCCCGTCGAGGTCGACGACGACGACGACGACAAGCCGTCTGACGACGACGACGACGACGACGGCGACAAGGAAGGCGGCAAGGCCGAAAAGGACGACGACGACGAGGAGGCCGACGAGGACGAGGCCGACGAGGACGAGGACGAGGATGAGGAGGAGGTCGCCGACGCCGAGCCGATGAGCGACGACAAAGTCACTCGCCTCAAGAAGGAGTGCGACGACGGCAAGGCCGCCGCCTGCAACGACCTCGGCTTCGCCTACGACAAGGGCAATGGCGTCAAAGAGGACAAGAAGAAGGCGCTGGGTCTCTACAAGCAGGCGTGCGAAGCCAAAGACAAATTTGGTTGCAACAACTCAGGGATCTTCCTCGAGCGAGGGTTTGCCGGCGATGTGGACCAGGCCGCGGCCCTTCCCTTCTACGAGAAGGCGTGTGACCTCGGTCACGACTGGGGCTGCACCAACGCCGGGCGCATGAACTACAACGGCATCGGCACCAAGGTCTCCAAGGAGAAGGGGTACAACTACTTCACGCTCGGCTGTGAGAAGAAGAACCCGTGGGCCTGTAACAACCTCGCCTGGCACAAGTGCCACGACGACAACAAGTGCACGGACGCTGAGCTCAAGCTCGCCCTGCGCGCCGTCGCTGACCGCCCGCGCGCCCCGCGCATCCACGACACCCTGGCCTACGTCCAGTGCGAGCTGGGCAAGAACGCAGACGCCAACAAGTCCTACGCCAAGGCGTGCGAGCTGGGCTTCAAGGAGGACTGCGGTCAGAAGTGCAAGAAGGGCCAGAAGCTCAAGCGAAAGATAGAGACCCCGCCCAAGCGCACCAACCGTTTCATCCGTCGTGGGCCCAGCGCGTCGCAGAAGCACCGCGCTGCCGAGAAAAAGCGTATTGGTCGCTGAGGCACTTGTGATCCCCGGGGGATGGTGCTAGGAATGCCGCCCGTTTCGAGGTCCCTGGGGACAGCGGGCGCAAGTTGTTTTGGTTCCGGGCGCGACTGCCCGTTTGGATTCGATAGAGAGGTTTCAAGTGGCCAAGCCGCGTAAGCAGCAGAAGAAGAAGGTCAAGAAGAACATTCCGCGGGGTGTGGCGCACATCCTGTCGACGTTCAACAACACCATCGTGACCATCGCCGACAGCTCCGGCAACGCCCTGAGCTGGTCCAGCGCAGGTTCCGAGGGCTTCAAGGGTTCCCGCAAGAGCACGCCGTTTGCGGCACAGCTCGCCGCTACGTCCGCGGCCCGCAAGGCCATGGACCACGGCGTCAAGTCGGTCGAAGTGCACCTCAAGGGGCCGGGTCGTGGTCGGGAGAGCGCCCTGCGCGCCCTGTCCAACGCCGGCATGCGCGTCACTCTCATCCGTGACGTCACCCCTGTTCCGCACAATGGCTGCCGCCCGCCGAAGCGCCGCCGCGTGTGAGTTCAAATGATGCTCGGGGAGAATCTCCCCGGGTCGACTCCCTGTTGAATGTTGGGAGCGCAGGGCGGGGACCGTTGGTCCTCGTCCTTTTTGCGTCGACCCTGTTTGTGTCGGCTTTCCTCTCCTTTTCCGTCCAGCCTCTGATCGGCAAGGCACTCCTTCCCACCGTGGGGGGATCGGCCGCGGTGTGGGTGACGAGCCTCGTCTTCTTTCAGGCCGCGTTGCTGCTCGGCTATGGCGTGGCCCACGTCCTTGGCAAGCTGGGCGTACGCGCGCAGGTCGCGGTGTATGCGGTGATCCTGGGCGCGGCCGCAATGGCGTTGCCGTTTGGGGCGCAGCCGAGCGAGCTGATCCCGGCCGGCACGGAAGCGGTCTGGGTGATCGGGCGCCTGGCGATCACGGTCGGCGCCCCGTTTGCCGCGTTGTGCGCCTGCGCGCCCCTGCTGCAGCGCTGGTACGCGATCCGCTCGAACAACCCCTACTTCCTCTACGCGGCGAGCAACGCCGGCAGCCTCGTGGGTCTCCTCGCGTACCCGCTGTTGGCCGAGCCGCTGCTTGGCCTGGAGCTGCAAGGGATCGGGTGGGCTGCGGGTTATGGCGCCGCGAGTCTGCTGGTCATCGGGTGTGGAGTGTGGCGCGCCACCCGCGGGGCCGAAGCCCTGGCAGGGGTGGAAACGGCATCCATCGCCGTGGGATCGATCGACGCTGGGCTCGAGGCGCGCGCCGCGGACGCGGACGACGCGGGCGCACCCGGCAGTCCACCGCACGCGGCGTTGACGCGCCTGGCGTGGCTTGGTCTGGCGGCCGGTCCCTCTGCGCTGCTGGTGGCAGTGACCAATCACGTCACGACCGATCTGGCCCCGGTCCCACTCTTGTGGGTTCCGCCACTGGCGCTGTTCCTGCTCAGCGTGATCGTCGCCTTTGGCCGGCAGCGCGATCTCCCACGGTGGACGGCGAGGGCGCTCGGCGTGGGGGCGATCTTCGTGCTGGCGGCGACTCTGGTGGAGGCCAACCGGCCCGCCTGGCTGCTGCTCGGCGCTCATCTCGGGGTGTTCTTTCTGGCCTCGCTGTGGCTGCACCGCACCCTGTACGATCTACGTCCCGCGTCGGAGGACCTCACGGAGTTCTACCTCTGGATGGCCGCTGGAGGGGTGCTCGGCGGCGCCGCGGTGGCGATTGGGGCGCCCTACGTGCTCGCGGGCGCGTGGGAGTACCCGGTGCTGATCGGTCTGGTGTTCTTCGCGTTCCCCGATTGGGGACGTCCCTCCAGGCTGATCAAGGTGCCGGTGTGGGCCGTGCCCATCGTGGGCGCTGTGGCGATGTTGCTGTCCGTCCGGATCGGAGCGCAGTTCAGCGGCGCTGTGGGCAATGCGATCACCTTCCTTCCGCCGGCAGTGGTCGCCGTGAACCTGGTGGGGCAGCCGCGACGCTTCGCCATGGCCATGGTTGCCATTGCCGTGGTTGGTGTGGGCGTATTGCCGTCCCCGTACGGCCAGGTCGTCCATGCGGACCGCAACTTCCACGGGACATTGCGGGTCGTGGACGAGCCCGGCGACAGGTTCCGGGCGCTGGTGGACGGCACGACGTTGCATGGCCGGGTCCTCAAAGGGGAGTCCGGCTGTGCCCCGCTGACGTATTTTCACCCGACGGGACCCGCGGGAGAGACACTGCGCCGCCGTCCGCCCCGAGGCCCTGTGGGCGTCGTGGGCCTCGGCGTAGGATCGCTGGCCTGCTACGCCGGCGCCGAGGCGTGGACGTTCTTCGAACTCAACCCCGCGGTCGTGGACGTCGCTACGGACGAGGCTCTGTTTGGGGACGTGGCCAAGGCGGTGGGGCGGACCCGGATCGTCATGGGCGACGCGCGCGTGCAGCTGGCGGCGGAGCCCGAGGGCGCATTCGATGTGTTGGTGGTCGATGCCTTCAGCTCGGACGCGATCCCGACTCACCTCCTGACCCGCGAGGCGTTCGCGCTCTATCGCTCGCGCCTGCGCCCCAATGGCATCGTGCTGATCAACTTGTCCAGCCGGTTTCTGGACCTGCCGCCCTTGGTGGCGGCTGGCGCCGAGGGGCAGGTGTGGGGACGCGTCGACCCCGCTGGGGACGTGGCCGGGAAGTCCACCTCAAGCTGGGTGGTGGTGTGGCGCGATTCGTCGCCGCCAGCGCCGTGGGCCGGATGGGACGTTGTCGCGCCCGCCGCGCGGCCCTGGACCGACGATCGGTCCAGCATCCTGCCGCATACGAAGGCGGGCTTCTGAGCGGTGCGCGGGTCGTTGAGGAGATCGGGTGCCGTCGGCGCGCC
>CALBXO010000895.1 GCA_937890335.1 uncultured Pseudomonadota bacterium
GAGGGCGACGCTGCGGGGCCCGGCAACAAGCCGGATGGTCCAAAGCCGAGCAAGCCCAAGGACAAGGGCGCCGACAAGGAGCCCGGCGGCTGGGAGATCATTCGATGACGCGATTGATCACGATGGCTGCGGTGTTGCTCTTTGCGGCCCCAGCGGCCGCTGAAGGCCAATTGCTGGAGGCGCAGAAGCAACTCAACGCCGAGTCGGCGCGCGCGGCGCAAGCCGAGGAGTATGACAAGGCGGCACTCCTGCTGCGATCCAGCCTGGAGCTGGGCGAACTCAACATCACGTGGCTGAACCTCGGGCGCGTCCTTTTCAAAGGGGGGCGTTGCCTCGAAGCGCGCGACGCCTACAAGAAGGCTCTGACTGCTCCTGAAGCCCCAAACCCCCCTCCCGTCGTCGTGCAACGCACGGCCGCCGAGTTCCTGGCCGAGCTCTCCACGGCCTGTCCCGGGACGCTGGCGCTGGAGTGCCCGCTGTCCTACGAGGTCTACATCGACGGTGAACCCGCGCAGTGCGGCGCGAAGGCCGAACTACCAGCGGGACCCCACACGGTCCGCGCCCGCCACGAAGGATGGGAGGTCACCCGGACCGTAGATGTGACGGGTGTCGAACTGACCACACTGAGCGTGGACGTACGAACGGGCGCCCTTGTGCCCGAGCCGGAGCCGTTCCGGCCCCCGGAACCCGTGCCGGCGGCGAGCCCGAACTACCTTGGTTGGTCGCTCGTGGGCGCGGGAACGATTCTCCTGGCCACCGGCGGCCTCTACCGTTGGTCCTACCAGGACGACATCGACGAAATCCGCGCCATCTCCCGCACCGACGGGGGCAGCCGCGCCCGCTATGACGATCTGACGCGGCGCATTGAGTCGGGCGATGCGGTCGTGGTCACGGCGTTCGCGCTGGGGCTTGCCCTCGCAGCAACTGGCGTGGGTGTGATCTGGTTCCGAGGTCCGCCTGAAGCCGGGATCCAGGTGCGGGTCGTGCCGACGGGCGTGTTCGTTAGCTATTAGGCCGGGACGAACCGGAGTTTCGTCGCGTGGCTTCAAGGCGGAATCTGGCGGGTCTACTGAAAGGAGCGAGCCACCCGAAATCCATTTTCGGTGGAACGATAGACCGTTGGTCGGCCGGCCCGCGGTCCAGACCTCAGGAAGAGCGCGTACGTGCTCCAGCCGCCACCGCGGACGACCCGTTGAGACAGCTGCTCGTCCTCGAACGGTGCGCTTTCTTCCGGCCCCAAGGGGTCCAGCTCGGGAGAAACCCTGTAGTAGTCAGGCGCGAACAAATCCCAGACCCACTCCTCGGCGTTCCCCGATGTGTCGTGCAGTCCGCCAACGCTGCCGGGGCGAGAAAGAGCAGTAAACGCAGTGTCATGCCCGGCAGGATTGCTCGCCGGGTGACGGGAGTCAACGACTGGGGCTCAGTCCACGAAGGGCTTGAGCATGTCGGAGCGGCTGGGGTGACGCAGCTTCTCGAGGGCTTTGGTCTCGAGCTGGCGGATGCGCTCACGGGTGAGGTTGAAGTCGCGACCTACCTCTTCCAGCGTGTGATCCGTTCGCTCGCCGATGCCAAACCGCATGCGCAGGATGCGCTCCTCCCGCTCGGGGAGGGTGGACAGCAGGCTGTCGGTCTTGTCCCGCAGGTTGGCTTTGAGGGCCTGGTCTACGGGGGAGGGGCTGGTCACGTCCTCGATGAAATCGCTGAGCTCGCTGTCGTCCTCGCCGATCGGCGACTCCAGGCTGACCGGAGAGCGAGCGATTTTCAGTGCGCGCCGCACCTGTCCGGGCTCGATCTCGAGGCGCTCTGCGAGCTCCTCGGGCGTGGGCTCGCGGCCGAGCTCCTGCTCCATGTACCGGCTGGTGCGGACGATGCGGTTGATGGTCTCGATGAGGTGCACGGGGATGCGGATGGTGCGTGCCTGGTCCGCGATGGCGCGTGTGATGGCCTGCCGGATCCACCACGTGGCGTACGTGGAGAACTTGTGCCCCCGCTGGTACTCGAACTTGTCCACGGCGCGCATGAGGCCGATGTTGCCCTCCTGGATGAGGTCCAGGAAGTGCAGGCCACGGTTGATGTACCGCTTGGCGATGGAGACGACGAGGCGCAGGTTCGCCTGGATCATCTCTGCCTTGGCTCGCTGGGTGAATTTGTGCGCCGAGTTGAGCTCGACGCGCTGGATCTTGAGGTTCTCTCGCGTGTCACCAAGCTCGATGAGGAGGCGTTCGACGGCGGCTGCTGTGCTCTCTCGAACCTGGACCATCTCGGCGAGGAGCGCGTCGGGGTCCAAGTGTGGGTAGCGACGCTGAAGCTTCATACGAAGGTGCTCAACGCGCGGCGTCCGTGTCCGTGTCGCCACGTCGTCGAGCCCGCTACACAGCGCCTCAAACTCCACTCCAAGGCGGTCGGCGTAGCGATTGAGCTGGGCCTCGCACTCCGTGAGGGCGTCGATGGACTCGCGGACCTCGGCGGACAGCTGGTCCATATAGTCCTGGTTCAGACACAGGCCTCGGAAGGCCTTCATCTGTACCTTTTCGGCCTTCTCGAGCGCCTTGAGGTTCTCCTCGTTGGAGTCGGCGCTTGCGGTCGCGCGGGTCGCCTCGAGGGCGTCCCAGGTCTTTCGGAGCTTGTCGAAGCGCCGGAAGATCTTGCGGGGGACCTGCCCCTGCTTGGTGTCGATTGTGGAGTCCAGGCACTCTCTAGGCTTTGCGGTCCCGTCCTTGAGGGACTCCGCCAGCCTGAGTACTGCCATGACGCCAGGTGAGCCGAGCGAGAGGGCCCGGAAGCTTCGCTCCCGACCCTCCTCGATGCGCATGGCGATTTCCACTTCGCCGTCTCGGCTCAGCAGAGAAACTGCGCCGATACGCTTCAGGTACATGCGAACCGGGTCCAGGTCCGTGTTCACGGTCACAGCTGGCTTCGCCGGTTTTACGAGCTCGAACCGTCCCGTTGCCTTCGACGTGTCGATGGCGTTGTTTTCAGGAGCGACGGCTTCGTCCATGGAATGCCTCCAAGTGCACTAATAAGCTTCGGACCGGATTCACCGATTTCCCTTGGAAATCAAGCCCTTACCGAACGACCCTCGACACGACACCACGATTCTGCTAACTTTTTGGTCATTCGAACGGTGAACCTGCCCGCAAGCCCCCGACCCTCACTTGGGAGCAAGCGTCATGCCATCCGGCCTTGTGGCCGTGTTTTGGGCGATGGCGTGCGGAATCCCATGCCTCGCAGTCCGTGGCGTTGGGGATCGTCGACGTAACACCCGATCATTCAAGCAGTCTCGGCCGAATGCCGACCCCCTGGATTGAGCCCAGATCCTGACATCCGTGTCATAGAGTTCGACCGGTCCGGGGTCGCCCGACCCCGGCACCCTTTTGATGATCTCCTGTACGACGGGCTTCAAGGTCGATTTGAGTTGCGCGCTTCGGCGTGACACTCTGCGGCGTCGCACGTGGTCTGAGCGCTCGGCGCCCTCGTAGCGGTGCCAGGCGCGGGCCCAACACTGCGGCCAGTTGTGACCGCAAACCGCGCAGCGACTGACAATGCGACTTGTCACCTTTGTCTGTCCTGGGGGGGCCGGGTCGGGAAACGTGGAATCACCGTTGATAGTTTGGCTCAAGACGCACTGGACACGGCTCGTGCCGGTCGTGGCGCCCGTGCTGTTCCTGGCGATCTTCAGCCTGCTGCTGTTCCTGCACGACCTGCCGGTGGGGAGCAGCAACGGAGAGGCCCCAGCGGATGTGCTGGTGATGCACGGGGCCTTTCACGTGCGCGCGCAGACTCCGGGTGGGGGAGACCGACGCGCCGAGGTTTTGGAGGCGGCCGCCTCGCTCGGGCTGGAGTTTCTGGTCCTCACAGGAGACCGTCGCGAGCTCTCCGCGCAGGAGACGACGAGCGACGCGCTGGTACTCATTCCGGCTGCGGAGCTGTCTTTGGAAGGTGGGAACCTGCTGCTCATTGGGCAGGACGCCGCCGTCGCCCCGGGGCGGCCGCTCGGCGACGGGACCATGGAGGTCCGCGCCGGCGCGAGCGCCAAGCGGCTTCACATGGCTGTGTTGGCCCGGCCTATGTCGTGGCACGATGGTTGGGACCAGCGAGAATACAGTCCGACGCTGCGCAAGCACGACACGGTCCCGCGCGCCATCGACGATGTGCCTCGCCTCGGAATCGAGTTTCTGGTGGCGAGCGTGGAGCACGAGAACGAGTTTACGTCCCCGTACCTCCCGGCAGCCTGGTACTACTACCTGGGCCTGTTGAACCAATCGTATGCGGTGTTCAGCCTGTATGACCGCCCCAAGGATGCGCTGGAGAGCTGGGATGATTTGAGCGCCGGGCGGCCCTGGCCCGCGCCTGGATTCTGCGCCTCGGACGCCCAACACCAGCTCGGGGACCAGGCGCTGGCGCTGCAGACGCTGGGGACCTACGCGCACATCCCGGCGGATACGCCTCCTGCGGGGCGGGCGCAGGCCATCGAGAAGTCATTGCGGACGGGGTGGCACCACTGTGCGGTGGATCTGATTGCCACGGCGCCGGATTTTGATTTCAGGATTCTGAGCACCGACGGAGCGCGGTACTGGCCGATGGGCGACCGCGTGCGCATGCGGGATGACTTGAAGATTCGGGTGCGGGCGCCCGGACTCGGGGACCGGTCGATCCGGGTCTCCATCTTTCGCGATGGGCAATTGATGGCGCTGCGTCCCACACGCCGGGTGGACCTTCCCGTGGAGAAGTCCGGGGTGTATCGGGTCGAGGTCGACGTCTACCTGGAGAATCCGGTCCTCGGTGCAGCCTGGGTACCGTGGATCTACTCCAATCCGATCCTGATTACAGAGTCGGCGATACCGGACACCGCGCCCGGCACCGACCCCACGGCCCCCGCTCCGCCCAGCAGCGATGAACAGTGACGAGGCCTGGGCGCGCGCGCACGAGCTGGGAGTGTCCCGGTGGCTGCGGCCCTGCGCGCTGGCCTGGGTGCGGTCATGGCGAGTCGAGATCGTCGGTCGTCAACGACTCGATTCGTCCGCCCCGGTCATCTTTGCGCTGTGGCACGGCCAGATGGCGTCGTTGCTCGGAGGCGTCAGCGTTGTGGGCTCAGGTCGGGTCGCGATGCTGGCCGCGCCGTGGGCCCAGGCTCGCTTTGTCGGTCAGGTGGTTGCCCCTCTCGGGATCTCTTTTGTGGAAGCGCCCACCGGGTCGGCGTCCCTCGTGCGGGCGGCGCGCAAACTCCAGCAGGGTTGGTCGATGGCGGTGGCTGTGGATGGGCCGGCTGGCCCGGTGGGCCATGCCCGCTCGGGTGCGTCCATGCTCTCTCGGATGACGGGAGCTCCCGTGGTGCCCGTGACCGCCACGGCGCGTCCGGTTTGGGTTCCCGAGGGTTTCTGGGACCGCGCCGCGGTGCCCCTCCCGTGCGCGCGCGTGGAGATTCACGTCGGCGTGCCGATTGCGGCACCCGCGGGACGGGCGCAGGTGAAGGCCCATGTGGCGGAAGTTCAGCGCCAACTGGACCGTGCCCCTTGCGTCCCGGGCGCGCATACGTAATGTCTGCCGCGACATGGACGAATTTCGATCAGGGTTCGTGGCACTTGCCGGCCTCCCCAACGTAGGCAAGTCCACTTTGATGAACGCGCTGCTGGGCAAGAAGGTGAGCATTACCACCTCCCGCCCTCAGACGACGCGCAACAGGATCGTGGGCGTACATACGCTCGGCGGTCGTGGCCAGCTCATCTATGTGGACACGCCGGGTCTGCACAAGCCCCACAAAGAGCTCAACGCGGTCATGGTGGAGACCGCCATGAACGCCATCGCGAGCACGGACCTGGTCCTGTTCATCGTAGACGCGTCTGCGTTCTGGTTCGCCGAGGGTGAGGTTGCGCGGGCGACCGTGGCCGTAGCGGAACAGATCAAGTCGACGAGGCTGCCGGTGGTCATCGCCATCAACAAGCTGGATCGACTGTCGCGCCCGGCGCTGGCTTTGCCCATGATCGAGGCATGCCAGGGTCTGGGTGGCCTTGAGCCCCTTCAGGTTGTGCCCATCTCGGCGCTGGAGGGGAACAACCTGGAAGAGCTCGTCGCGGTTCTGCTGGGGCATCTGCCGGAGGGACCGCAGCTGTACCCCGAGGACATGATCACGGACCAGGCGGAGCGGTTCATCGCGTCGGAGTTCGTCCGTGAGAAGCTCACGCTCCAGACCCGCAGAGAGCTGCCGTACAGCAGCGCAGTGACGATCTCCGAGTTCGTGGACGACACGCGGAACGATCTCTTGCGTATCCGCGCGGTCGTTCACGTGGAGCGTCAGAGCCAGAAGGGCATCGTGATCGGAAAGCAGGGCAGCCGGCTCAAACAGATTGGAAGCCAGGCGCGTCGGGATCTCGAGGCGTTCTTCGGCAAACAGGTCTTTCTGGAAATCCACGTCACAGTGGACAAGGGTTGGGCCGCCGACCGCGAGGCTCTCAAACGCCTCGGATACGGGAACGAGGAATAGTCATGGCGTCCAAGACGCGTCCGCTCATCGCCCTGGTGGGCCGCCCCAATGTGGGCAAGAGCCGCCTTTTCAATCGGCTCACTTCGAGCCGCGCGGCCATCGTGGTCGACATGCCGGGGGTCACGCGCGACCGCCACTACGGCGATGGCGAGTGGTACGACAAGGTCTATAATGTCGTCGACACGGGCGGCTTCGAACCCGACAGTGAAGACGTGCTTCTGCGCCAGATGCGCGAGCAGGCCCAGCTCGCCATCGACGAGGCGCACATCGTCTTCTTCATGATGGACGGCCGTGCGGGACTCACGGCGTCGGACCGGGAAATCGCGCAGCTGCTGCGCATGACCAGCAAGCCGATGTACGCCATCGTCAACAAGATTGACGGCCCCCGGCACGACGCCCTGGTGGGCGAGTTCTACGAGATCGGGTTTGAGAAGATCTTCGGGCTCAGCGCGGAACACGGCTACCAGATCGACGACCTGATGGACGACGTGGCGGATTGGTTGCCGACGCGCCGGCAGGTCGAGGACGACCCGGAGGGCGAGGAGGGGCCGCTGCGCATCGCTGTGATCGGCAAGCCCAACGCCGGAAAGAGCACGCTGATCAACCAGATGCTCGGGACGGAGCGCCTCCTGACGAGCGCGATTCCCGGCACCACGCGCGACGCGATCGACTCGCTGATCACGGTGGACGACAAGGACTATCTCTTCATCGACACCGCGGGGGTGCGGCGCCGGAAGTCGATCTCTGCCCTCGAGGAGAAGTACTCGGTCGTGCAGGCGTTCAAGGCCATCGACCGGGCCGAGGTCACGCTCTACATGCTGGATGTCGAGGAGGGCCTCACCGAGCAGGACAAGCGCCTGATTCGGCTCTGCAAGGACAAGGGCAAGCCGCACATCCTGCTGGTCAACAAATGGGATCTCGTCGCCAAAGACACCGGGACCGCGGGCGAGTGGGTCAAGCAGCTGCGTCACGATCTGGACTACGCGGCGTACGCGCCCATCCTGTTCATCTCGGCGCTGTCGGGGCAGAGGGTCCACAAGATCCTGGCCGCCGCCCACAAGGTCCACGCCGAGTGGCAGCGCCGGGTTCCCACCGCCCGGCTCAACAAATGGCTCGAGTTCACGACGCAGCGCACCTCGCCGCCTATCTACAAGAAGAAGCGGCCCAAG